>JACRDZ010000062.1 GCA_016212735.1 Candidatus Firestoneibacteriota bacterium
AAAAGAACATTCTCTAAAAGCCGTTAATACGCTAAAGGGTATGGGGAAAAAAATTGTAATGATAACTGGTGATAACGCACGCACAGGAAAAGCAATTGCGGCTCAGCTTGGGATTGAACAAGTTCTGGCGGAAGTTCTACCAGAAGATAAGGCAAAAGAGGTAAAAAAACTTCAGTCTGCAGGGAAAATAAAAGTTGCAATGGTTGGAGATGGAATAAACGATGCCCCTGCTCTAACTCAGGCGGATATCGGAATTGCAATCGGAACAGGTACGGACATTGCAATGGAATCTGGAGATATAGTTCTTATTAAAGATGATTTGCGTGATGTTGCAATTGCAATAGACATCTCAAGTTACGCAATGAATAAAATCAAACAGAATCTCTTCTGGGCATTTTTTTATAATGCACTTGGTATTCCGATTGCTGCTGGAATTCTCTACCCTTTTACAGGATTTTTACTAAATCCCATGATTGCTGGTGCAGCAATGGCTTTTAGTTCAGTTTCTGTTGTCAGTAATTCACTTTTAATTAAAAGGTATAAACCGAAAGGTTAGAATATATTTATGAATAAATATGAAATGAAGATTTTATTTGCAGCATCTGAAGCAATTCCATTTATTAAAACAGGAGGTTTAGCAGATGTTGCAGGTGAACTTCCAAGAGCATTAAAGAAATTAGGCTGTGACATAAGAATAGTATTACCTTTTTATGGTGATATTGATAAAAACAAATTCAATATAGAGCCTTTAAATATAAAGATAGTAATCAATCTGGGAAATTACATACATGAAGAAATTGCTGTTTTTAAAACAGTTATTTCAGATATCCCTGTATATTTGATTCATCATAATGGATATTTTGGTGGAAGATATGGATTATACGGAATAAATCAGGAAAGTTATTTTGATAATGACAGAAGATTTATTTTATTCTGCCGCAGTATTTTAGAAATGCTTCCTTATATAGATTTCATCCCGGATATCATACATGCTAATGACTGGCAGACAGGACTTATCCCCTTATATTTGAAAAAAATCTATTCATACAAAATTCGTTCAGTATTTACAATTCACAATATTGCTTATCAGGGAATATTCCCACGCAGTACATTGGAATTAGCCGGTCTTGGTGATGAGTATTTTAATATAAATGCATTAGAATTTTATGGAAATATAAGCTTTCTTAAATCAGGTATCATATATTCCGATATAATTACAACTGTAAGTCCGAATTATGCGGAAGAAATAAAAATACCTGAATTCGGATACGGCATGGATGGAGTTATTAGATACAGACAGGAGCATCTTGTTGGAATTCTTAACGGTATAGATTATGAAATCTGGAATCCGGCAAAAAACAAAATTATAAAAAGTAAATATAGTATCAGGAAGTCGGAAGGAAAAAAAGATTGTAAATCTGATTTACAGGAGAGTTTAAAATTACCTGTAAGAAATGATATCCCTGTTATTGCAATGATTTCACGAATTTCAGACCAGAAGGGATTTGATATTTTAATAAATATTTTTGATAAAATCATGCAATATGATTTACAATTTATATTACTCGGGAAAGGTGAAGAAAAATATTATAACATATTGGAAAAATATTTGTTTTTATTTCCTCTGAAATTATCTTTAAATCTTGGTAGTTTTAATACCCAGTTAGCTTATAAAATTTATGCTGGAGCAGATATATTTCTTATGCCTTCTCTTTTTGAACCCTGCGGGCTGGGACAAATGATAAGTATGAGGTTTGGAACAATCCCTATTATCAGAAATGTTGGCGGACTGCATGATTCTGTTTCACAATTTGATCAGGAAAAAGAAACAGGAACAGGTTTATTATTTAATCAGTATTCCGGACAGGAGTTGCTTAATTCAATAGAAAAAGCAATAAATATTTATAAAAATAATACAAAATGGCAAAAATTAGTATATAATGCTATGGCGCAGGATTTCTCATGGAAGGAACCTGCAAAAAAATATTTAAATTTATATAAAAATATTATAAAATAAAAATAGACTATTTTTACAGGAGTTATTAATATGGAAAAAAATAAAATTCTTATTTATACATTACTTGGTTTTTGTGCTTTATCAACTTTGCTGGGAACATTTCTGATTTTTAAGAAAAGTACATCTGTAGCAGATAATAACATTGAATTCCCTTCTTTAGTAAATAAATCTGGAATTTCTGTTGTTTATATATATGGAGAGATATCAGTTGAGAGAGAAACTTCTGTCTTCCCGGGTCTTTTAACAGGAGCAGATCAAGTAGTAGATAGATTGAGAAAAATTGGAAAGAATAAGAATATAAAAGCAATAGTATTGCGTATTAATTCCCCGGGCGGGACTGCTGGAGCAAGCCAGGAAATTTATGAAGAAGTAAATAAACTTCGTAAGAATGGGAAAAAAGTTGTAGTTTCTATGGGTGATATGGCAGCAAGCGGAGCGTATTATATATCATGTGCTGCTGATAAAATTGTTGCAAATCCTGCAACTGTAACAGGAAGTATTGGTGTCATTTTTAATTTTGGCAATATGGAGGAATTGTTTAAAAAAATAGGTGTGAAAATTGAAGTAGTTAAAAGCGGTAAAAATAAAGATATTGGAGCTTTCTGGCGATCACCAGATGAAGAAGAAACAAAATTACTTCAGGGTTTAATTGATAATACATATGAACAGTTTGTAAAAGCAGTTGCAGAAGGACGTAATATGCCTATTGAAAAGGTCAAAGAATTAGCTGACGGATCAATCTTTAATGGAGAACAGGCTCTTGAAAAAGGATTAGTAGATAAACTGGGGAATCTGCCTGATGCTATACAACTTGCTCAAGATTTAGCTGGACTTAAAGGTGAACCTAATATAATTAAAAGTTATTCCCCTGTTGAAAAATTTATGGATATAATTGGCCAAAAATATGACGAAAGCAGTATTTTAAGAATTTTAGGCAGAACCCGAACTCGTCTGGCTTATATACTGGAGTAGACAACTAAAATGGAAATATATGAGATTATTAGAGGAATTATTTTAGACCCCAATAAAGGATTCAGTGATGTGCTAGCATATAAGAGGCCTTTGCTGTTATCTTTTATAATTGTAATTACCAGTTTATTTTGTCAGAATATAGCAGTATTATTGCAAATGGATTTTAACATAGGTTCATCAGGTATTCTTATTTTAAGTTATTTTGCCAGGCTGTTTTTCTTTTTAATTTCATGGATAATTTTAACTTCTCTTTATAATTTTATTGCATCAATGCAAAACAAATTCGGGAATTTAAATCATTTATTTATTTTATTCGGTGTGAGTTTATTACCAATGATTTTTCTGCCTGCAGCAGCAATTTTTAGTCTTGTCATTACAAAAGCAGGTGGAATTCTTTATACAATATTCTATTTATTTATTTTATTATGGATATTGTATCTAGAGATAAAGAGTTTAAAAATGATTTATAATATAGAAACAGGTAAAGCTGTTTTTATTTATGTTATGCCTTTTATTTCAGTTATAATATTTGTCGTAATTTCTATAATTATTTTATTTACTTCTATAGTATGGTTAATTTCCAGTAATTTTTAATTTTGGTTCCAGGCTC
>JACRDZ010000049.1 GCA_016212735.1 Candidatus Firestoneibacteriota bacterium
AAATTAATACTAAATAATGCATATCATCTTTATCTACGGCCAGGTATTGATATTATTAGAGAAGCAGGAGGACTGCATTCTTTCATGAATTGGGACGGTGCAATACTTACAGACAGCGGCGGATATCAAATTTTTAGTCTTAAAGGTTTAAATAAAGTCACTGAACAAGGTGTTTATTTCAGTTCTCATATTGACGGATCCAAACATTTTATTAGTCCTGAAACATCAATGAAAATGCAGGAGGATCTTGGTGCTGATATAATAATGTCTCTTGATGATTGCTCTCCTTTTCCATGTGAATATGAAATGGCAAATAAATCTCTCAATCTAACTATTAATTGGGCAAAAAAATGCAGACATGCACATGAAGATACAAACCAGATACTTTTTGGAATTATTCAGGGGAGTATATATAAAGATTTAAGAATGAAAAGTGTTGAAGCTTTAATAGAGATTGGGTTTGGAGGATATGCAATTGGAGGACTTAGTGTTGGTGAAGATAGAAATACAATGTACGAAATTTTAAAATATACTGTTCCTATAATGCCGGAAAGCAAACCGAGATATCTAATGGGAGTTGGAACACCTGAAGATATTCTTAATGCTGTTGAATGTGGTGTAGATATGTTTGATTGCGTTATGCCTACTAGAGTTGCGCGTAATGGGTCAATTTATACAAGAAAAGGCAGAATAAGCATGAAAAGTGCTGAATTTGCAAAAGATTTTGGTCCATTAGATAAAGAATGCGGCTGTTATACATGTAAAAATTATTCCCGTGCATATTTGCGTCATCTTTTTAGCGCAGGTGAAATTCTTGTTTTAAGATTAAATACTATACATAATTTGCATTTTATATATAAATTAATGGAAGATATTCAAAAATCAATTATGGCAAATAATTTTGTTGAATTTAAAAATGAATTTATGGAAAAATATAGTTAGGAGTCGTCATGAAAAAATTATTCCACTGTAACACTTTTAGCGAGATTTCTGGGCTGGTCCACATCACAACCGCGTCTTACAGCAATATAATATGCAAATAACTGTAACGGAACAATTGTTAAAACAGGGCTGATTATTTCCATTGTTTTGGGTATTATAAAAACCACATCACTTTTACTGATTATTTCTTTATTAGTTTTATCTGTTATTGTTATTACAATACCATCTCTAGCTTTTACTTCTTCAATATTCGAGAGGATTTTTTCATTAACCTTACCAACAGGTGCAATTACTACAACAGGCATTTTTTCATCTATTAAAGCTATGGGACCATGTTTCATTTCACCTGCAGGATATCCTTCAGCATGAATATAGGAAATTTCTTTTAGTTTCAGTGCACCCTCAAGTGCAATAGGAGAACTTATTCCCCTGCCAAGATATAAAAAATTAGTAAAATTAAAATATTGACGGGCTGTTTTTTGAATATCCTTTTCCAATTTAATAAGTATGTCTTCCATATAATTTGGAATTTTTCTTAATTCAATTATTATTTTCCTTATAAAATCTGAAGATACTCTTTGTGTAGTTTTACCAAAAAATAGAGTAAATATATAAATTGCTATTAATTGTGAAGTAAATGCTTTAGTAGAAGCGACTCCAATTTCAGGCCCGGCATGAGTATAAATAACACCCTCTGTTTCCCGGGAAAGAGTACTGCCGACCACATTGCAAATTGAGATAACTTTTGCCTCTTTTTGTTTTGCCAGATGAACAGCAGCCAATGTATCTGCAGTTTCTCCTGATTGTGAGATAGCAATTACAAGATCACTCTTATCCATTATAGGATCTCTATAACGGAATTCTGAAGCTATATCAACTTCTACTGGTATTCTTAGACAATCTTCAATAATATATTTACCAACCATTCCTGCATGATATGAAGTTCCACAGGCTAATATAAATATTTTTTTAATTTTTCTGAAATGTTCATTTTTAATTTTTATTTCAGGAAGATTTATTTCTTTATCATCAATTAATCTGCCTCTCATGGTATCTTCTACAACTCGCGGCTGTTCAAATATTTCTTTTAACATAAAATGCCTGTATCCGCTTTTTTCTGCCATAAGAGGGTCCCATGTTATTTCATCTATTTTTTTGCTAACAGGTTTAGATGTATTACTATTATATACAGTAACTTTATCTTTTGTAAGAACTGCAAACTCTCCATCATCAAGATATATTACTTTACGCGTATAATTTAGAATTGCAGGAATATCTGAAGCAATGAAAGATTCTCCTTTACCAATTCCAATAACCATTGGACTTTTATTTTTTATTGCGATTATTTTATCAGGTTCACAAGAACTAATAACTCCTAATGCATATGCGCCCTTAATTTTACTTGTAATACGCTGTACTGCTTTTTCAAGATTTTTACCTGTATAATATTTTTCAATTAAATGAGCAATAATTTCTGTATCTGTTTCTGATTTGAATTTATGTCCTTCTTTAATTAGTTGATTTTTTAGCTGAATATAGTTCTCTATAATACCATTGTGAACTATAACAATATTATTTTTACAATCTATATGCGGATGTGCATTTTCTTCTGATGGTTTACCATGTGTTGCCCAGCGAGTATGTCCAATTCCAATAGTTGACAAAGATTTATTCCCTGATATTTTTTTTTCAAGCTCACTGATTTTACCTTCATTTCGCCATAGAATAAGCTTGTTTTTTTCAATGACCGCAATACCAGCAGAATCATAACCGCGATATTCCAGTCTTTTTAATCCTTCGATAAGTATAGGTACTGCTGGTTTATCACCAATATAACCAATAATTCCACACATAATTTTTCCTTTTAGAATAATGATTGTTTAATGCTAATTTATAGTATAGGAAATTGAAAGTATATATTTTATGCCCAATGAATTGGGCAACTACAACATATTGTATTGTAGTTGCTCGATTTATCGAGCTTAATTTATAGATTGGTTAATAATATTACTAGATTATAATTATATATGTCAAGACTTGTTTTATGTCCCGAGTAATTCCCCAAAATCTAAAAAATTAACCACTGAGACATAGAGGCACAGAGATATAAAAATAATTTTATAATTTTTCCTCTGTGTCTGCATGCCTCTGTGGTTAATTTCTTTCTTGGGAAATTATTGGGTCTTGACTTTTATTATGGAAAAATAGTATCTTCTTGCTATGGAAAATAAAAATATTGTTATTTCAGCCTCAAGACGTACAGACCTTGTTGGTGTATATCCTGATATTTTTGCAGATAAATTAGAAGAGTATTCTCCTCAAATTGTACATACAGTTGTAATCTGGACAAAAAATCCTGCGAATATTTTTAATAATTCTCGTCTTTATAAAAAATTGCTGGAATATCGCCAGATTTATATTCATTTAACTGTTACAGGTATGGGAGGAACTGATCTGGAACCAGGTATACCTGCTTCAGAAAATATTTTTGAACTTTTACCTGAATTAATTAAATTTGTTTCAAATCCTGAGAGAATATCATGGCGTTTTGATCCAATTATAAGAGTTAAAAAGGATGATGAACTATTTACTAATATCAAGTATTTTGACTTTCTTTTAGATAGGATATCATCTCTTGGTATTAAAACGTGCCGAACAAGCTGGGTATTTCCTTATAAAAAAGTATTAAATAATCTTAGAAAAAAGAAATATGAATTAGTATTTCCTGCATATGAAGAAATGAAGAGAGATTATGATTATCTTAATAAGAAATTAAAACAAAAAAATATGAGCTTTGCTGTTTGTGCAATGGAAGGATTCGAACAATCCAGATGTATTAATGGGCATCTTTTATCTAATTTGCATCCAGATAAAATAGAATGTTCAAAAATCCGCGCAAAAGGGCAGAGGAAGTTCTGCGGTTGTACTGAAAGCATTGATATAGGATCTTATGGATTAAAATGTTTGCAAGGTTGTATTTATTGTTATGCTAATCCGTTAGTTAACTAAAAAGGGAAATATGCTTATAAATGATTTTCGTTCTAAAATACAAGAAATTAATCCTTTTTTTCTTGCAGGATTATCAGGAATATTATTAGCGATTTCGTTTCCTTATTATAATTTATATTTTGTTGTGTGGATTGCTCTTGTTCCTCTTTTATTAGCTCTTGAAAATGTGAATTCAAAAACCGCGTTTTATTTGGGTTATGCACAGGGATTAGTTTTCACAATAATCAGTCTCTTCTGGCTCAGAATTTTTCATTTTCTGGCTTTACCTGCTATGCTTCTTGTATTTTCTCTATATTATGGTTCTTTTGCATGGCTGTACGTTTTGCTTAAAAAACATTTCCCAGAATTTAAGGTTTTTCTTGCAGCATGTATCTGGACTTCAATAGAATATCTGCGTGGAATTGGATTTCTGGGTTTTACATGGAATAGTTTAGGTTATTCCCAATTTGAGAATATTTATCTGATTCAAATTGTATGTATTACAGGAATAGCAGGACTAAGCTTTCTTATAGTATTAACAAACGTATGTATTACTGAAATTATATTAACAGGTTGGAAAAAAATCAATTCATTTTTAATTTGTATTGGATTGATTATTTCAACAATTTGTTATGGAGTGTTATCTGTACCTGATATAATAGATGCTAAAAGGGATAATAATTCCCATAATTTAAAAGTTGGAATTGTTCAGGGGAATTTTAGTTCAGAATTAACAGATGATTACGAAAAAATCCCTGTACTTAAAAAACTAAGCAGTAGTTTTTCTAATATCGATTTAATAATCTGGACTGAAACAGTTCTTCTTGACAGTGTAATTAATAATCCGATAATAAAAGGAGAGATTGAAGATATAGCAAAAAATAATTTTTCCTATATGATGGTCGGTAATCCGACAATTGAAGGAACATCTTTTTCAATAAGCAAAGCTTTTAATAGTGTGTATTTATTTGATATGAAGGGCAAGGTTGTTGATCGTTATGATAAAATTCATCTTGTACCTTTTGGCGAAGTTTTCCCTTTTCATAATCAGTTTGAGTTCATACGACAATGGGAAACACAAGTTGATTGCGGAGGATTTGAACCAGGGCAAAGAAGAACAGTATTCAAATTAAAGAATAAACAAAATGAAGCACGTTTTGCAGCTCTTATATGTTTTGAAGGAGTATTTGCAGATTTATCACGCAGATTTGTAAAAGATGGCGCACAATTTTTAATAAATATTACAAATGATTCCTGGTCTAAAAGCATTACGTCTCATTATCAGCATGCTGCAATGAGTATTTTTAGAGCTGTTGAAAATCGGGTTTACTTATTAAGAGCAGCAAATACAGGTATTTCACTTGTTGCTGATCCTTATGGCAGAGTTATAAAAGAATTAGGTGTAAATAAACGAGGAATTATCAATTCTGAAATATATATAGCAAAGAAAGAAAATACTTTTTATACAGAATATGGAGAGATTTTCTCGCAGATACTGGTATGTATTGTGATATTTTTTTGTTGTTATATGTTGATCAGCAATACTTGACAAAAATAGGTTATTTAATTATAATTAATTTAACTTTACTGATTTCGCTTGAGTATATTTTGTTTAATTGAATTGAGAGGAGAATTTATGTATAAAAAACACAGTAATATTTTGTTGTTTGCAATTTTTATTTTAATATTATTAGGATTAGCAT
>JACRDZ010000052.1 GCA_016212735.1 Candidatus Firestoneibacteriota bacterium
AGTGCTATTGAAATGCAGAAAGAACTTATTAAATTAAATGAGAAGCTTAAATTACGCGGAAAAAATCCGATATATATGGGTGTGGGAATTAATACAGGTGAAGTAGTTGCCGGAAATATGGGCTCACCAAAAAGAATGGAATATACATGTATTGGAGATAATGTCAATTTATCCAGCAGATTATCAGGAAAAAGCCTTGGCGGTCAAATACTGATTACAGAAAGTACATATAAAGAAGTTGAAAAATATATTGAAGTAAATAAACTTGAACCTATAATGGTAAAAGGTAAGTCTCATCCAATTGTTATTTATGAAGTAAAAGGGATAAAACCAGATGTAAATTTAGCAGATTTGAATATTAAAACAAGTTCCTAAATTTGTAATATTTATAATAAGGATTTATATGATGAAACGTTTTATTATTATAGCATTATTAATCAATATATTTATTATTGTAAGTTGCGGTAAGAAAAAAGATGAACCAGAAGAAGAACTTACTTTTACTTTAAAAACAGAAAAAAATGAGTTTAAAACAAAAAAACCAGAGAAAAAAAAGGAAGAGATTACTAAAGAAGAGTCTTATTTAAAATCCTCTTCTCCTATCGAAACTCGAAAGGAAGAAGTAAAAGTAAAAAAAAGAACTGCTGTGGAAATCATAAATTCAGGACAAAAATCTTATCAGGAAGGGAAATTCAGTCAGGCTCTGGAAGAATTCCAGACTCTTATTAAAGAATACCCAAAAGACAATTTTGCTCCTGAAGCGCAATTTCTAATAGGTACAATATATTATAATAATAAATTATATCCCCGTGCTGAACAAAATTTCCGCGATTTAATTAATAACTATCCTAATTATTCTAAAAATGATCTTGCACAGTTAAATCTGGCAAAAGCAGTTTGCAATGATTATAAATATGAAGAAGCATTATTTGAATTTAAAAAAATACTTGAGAATTATCCGCAAAGCAAAATTCTTGATGAAGCTCTCTGGGAAATAGGGAATTTATATAATAATAAAATGGAAGAAAATCAGGAAGCAATTAAAACTTTCCAGCGCATTATAAGTCAATATAATGAAAGCACATACAGAGATCAAGCCTATTTTGCAATTGCCAATATATATCTTGAGAAGTTGTATAATGAAGATGAAGCTTTAAAATATTTCGAAAATTTTCTCTCGATGTTCCCAACTTCAAATTTAAAAAATCAGGTGGAAAGAAAACGTCAGACTATTTTAACTAAACGTCAGAAAATTAAGAAAGAAGCTGAAGAAGGATTGCGGATTGAAGCAGAAAGAAAAAGACGTAAATTGGAAGAAGAAGAAAAACAGAGAGAAGAAAAACGGCGGATTGAAGAAGAAAAAAGAGAAAAAGAAGAAGAAATAGCTCTTTTAAACGCAAAAGAAAAAGCAGAAAAGGCAGAAAAAAAGCGTGAAGAAGAGTTAAAAAAGAAAATGGTTGAAGAAAAGAGAATATTTGAAGAAAAACAGGAACAGGAAGAAAAAAATAAAAAAGCTATAACAAATGTAATTCAAAATCATAAAAAAGCAATGGAAGAAAAAGATATTAATCTATATACAAAAAACTGGTATGTTATACCGGACAGTGAAGTAGATAGTGCTGAAAAAGTGTTTAAACGGTTTCAAAAAATAAATATTAATTTCAACGATATTGAAATGAGTATTGAGGAAAACAATGCATCTGTAATTTTAATTCAGGACATGCAGCTCATTGATGCAGTTGATAACAAAGAAATAAAAACACGTGTAAAAATGAAATGGGGATTTATTAAGGATAAAAATTTGTGGAAAATAAGTAAAACTGAAATTATAAGATAAGGAGGATAAAAATTATGAAAAAATGTTTGTTACTATGTGTAATGGCAGTGTTTTTAATTATTCTATGTTCTAGTATTTATGCAACAGATATAACTATTCCAACTACTTTTGGACAGAATGAATTGAAAAATTTTGCTAAAGAATTAGGTGGAGCACTGGCATATCGTCAATATCAACCTGCAAAACCATTGGGGTTGACAGGATTTGATGTTGGTATTCAAGTAAATGCAAATCCAATAAAAAGTAAAGATATCTGGGATAAAGTAATGGCGAATGATGCTCCAGATATGCTCCCTGTACCAATGGTCTTTGTAAAAAAAGGATTACCTCTTAATATAGACCTTGGTATTAGAGGTTTGCCAATACCAGGGACAAACATTACTCTTATGGGCGGAAATCTTAAATACAGTATTTTAGAAGGAACAGTTGCTACACCAGCAGTTGGAATATCAGTCGATTATAGTCAGGTAAGCGGTTCTGACGACTTTGATTTAAATGTAATGACAGTAAACGCTTCTGTAAGCAAGGGATTTGCTATAATAACTCCATATGCAGGAGTAGCATCTGACCAGATTAATATGAAGATTAAAAATGACCTTTTAAAAAATCCACCTGCAGGAACTGGGTTAAAAGACGAAAAAGCTTCAGCTACAAGATTATTTGCAGGATTGAAATTAAGTCCTCTCCCATTACTTGCAATAACAGCAGAAGTTAATATGGCAGATGTTACAAGCTATGGAATTGCATTAGGCGTGGGATTCTAAATAATATCAAGTTAGGCAACTTCGTCGCAACAAAGGGTTCAAGGAGTCAAGGGGTCTAGTTTAAAAAAGTAATAGGCACAAAGATATAAAAGTTCTAAAAGCACAAGTTTGAAAACCAAAAAACTCTGTGCCTTTGTGTCTGAAGTTACGACGAAGTTAGTCTAAATAATAATTCTTTATTTTTATTTCGGCACATCAACAAATTTATATACAACTTCTCCTGATTTTATTAAACTTAATTCTTCTCTTGCAATTTTCTCAATATATTCATCATCTTTAGTTAGTTTTTCAATTTCTTTTTCCAGCATTATATTATCTTTTTCTAACTCCTTTATATGCGATTCTAAAACATTAATTTTACGGTAAAAATTAATCATTGATATAAAACCGTCTTTACCTGCTATAAAAACAAAAACAAGAAATAAAACAATGAAATATAATATCATCTGATTAGATTTTTCTTTTGAAATTTTACGACCAATCATTTTCCCCTCTTTTAAAAAACACCTTACTTTTAAATATTATCGGGCAAATCAAGATTAGAGATTAGCTGAATCGGGATTTCTTTTCTTAAATCCAATAAAATATTTTCAACTTCATTTTCAAAAAAAGGAGAAATCCAGAGTTCAATATATCCTTTATTCTGATCTAAAGTTCTCAGTGTTGCCATGCCTTCATAGGAATCTAATATGGAATTAATAAAACATATTTCATCTTTCGGGACTTTATAGCATTTTGTAATAGTATTAATTTTATTCATGACATTACACTTTTTTCCGCCGCAAAATATATCCTTCCTGTAAATCTCCCTTAAGTTCAATATAAACTAATTGATTCGGTTGAGCAATAGAAATAGTATTTCTTTCTTTGTCTTTAATTATTTCTATTTTCTGTGACTGTAAATCTTCATATGGTGTTAGAATTTCAATATTATCGTTTTCTTCTAATTTCCCTCTAATCTCTACAAGATATCCGTTCTCATTTATTTCTTTTATTATTCCGACAATATCATATTTCTGAATATATGATGTTCCCGTCTGCATACCGATATTATCTTTTTCAAAATAAAATCCTCCAGTATATTCCCTGTGGCTTATATTTAACAGTTCTTCTTTCCATTCTGTATTATAAATATAATTATCCGGATTTTTAATATAATTATCAATTGCTTTTCTGTAAGTTTTAGTTACAACTGCCAGATAATATATCCCTTTCATTCTTCCTTCAATTTTAAAACCATTTATACCTATCTGCATAAATTTATGAATATGTTCTATAGTACATAAATCTTTACTGCTAAGAATATATGAACCTCTTTGGTCTTCATCAACAGGGAAATACTGACCGGGACGTTTTTCTTCAACAAGATTAAACCTGTATCTGCATGGATGAGCACACATTCCAATATTTGCATCCCGCCCTGTCATGTAATTACTTAAAAAACATCTGCCGGAATAAGCCATACACATTGCACCATGTATAAAAATCTCCAGTTCTAGTGATGTGCTTTCTCTGATTCTTTTAATTTCTTGAAAGGTAAGTTCACGTGCAAGAATAATCCGCTTTGCTTTAAGTTTTTCCCAGAATTTTACAGTTTTATAATTAAAAACATTAGCTTGAGTGCTTATATGTATGTTTACAGAAGGATCAATTTCTTTAATAGTCTCAAAAATCCCCGGATCAGATACCACAATTCCATCTATTTTTAAATCTATTAAATATGAAATATAATTTTTAATATTATCGAACTCATTATTACGTGCAAAAATATTAACAGTAACAAATACTTTTTTCCCAAAATTATGTACATAATTTACTGCTTCCCGGAGTTCTTCTCTACTGAAATTATCTGAACATGCCCTTAGACTATATCTAGCATCACCAAGATAAACCGCATCTGCTCCAAATTGTAATGCTATTTTTAATTTTTCATAATTTCCTGCTGGAGCTATAAGTAGAGGATTATACATATCTTCTAATCTTTCGATCCTTTTACTATTTTAAATTCTATGTTTTTAATAACTTCAAAACCAAAATAACGATTTAATTGTACTTTTATTTCATTTTTAAATATAGCTAATTGTTTATGCCAATCTGTATTTTTTACTGCCATCGTCAGATTTCCATTTTTAAATACAACAGGGATTGCATGTGTAAATAAAACACTCCCCATGCCATGCCATGCTTTTTTTATTTCATCCAATAAAATAGTCTGATTTAAATCCAGGTGTGAAGATATATTATTTACCATACTACTAATTTTTTTATCTGGTTTCTGATTTCCAAATACTACCATTTAATTTCTATCCTTTAATAAAAACCCCAGCCTAAATTAAAATGGAATCTACCTTTTTCATCACCAGGTTCAAGATTTAAACCCCAACCGTAATCAAAACGTATAGGTCCTATAGGTGTTTCCATGTGAAAACCTATCCCAACACCGGATTTCAGATCTTTTAATTGTATTTCATTTGTTTGGTCCCATGCATTACCAGTATCTATGAATGTTACAAAATTTATATTTTCCTCAATAGGATATTTATGTTCCAGATTTGCAATGAATTCTCTTCTTTTACGATCTGCTATATCCCTCTCTCCATATCCGCGTACTGTACTCCCGCCTCCTATACTGAATTTTTCTATAGGCGGGACATCATCTGACGAGCCATAAGGATCTATTATTCCCATCTGCATATGCAGCATTAATATAAACTTCGAAAAAGTTTTTTGGTACCAGAAAGAATCACCTATAACTTTGTTATAATTATTATCTCCTCCCAGAAATCCACCCGCTCCTTCCCACATAAGACGATATTTAGCACCGGTGGATGGATTAAATACATTATCTCTTGAATCATAAACAAAAGTATATGTTAAACTTCTTGTTGCATTTTTACCCAGTATTACATCAGACGGTAAAGGATAGCTTGAGACAGTAAAATATTCTCCGTTTTCATAATTATATTGCAAAGAAAAACGTAAATTTTCTGACAGGGCTCTGCCAAGTTCAATTCCTCCGCCTGTTTTATGATATTCATATGCACTTCTTTTTTTAACAATACTGAAATTACCGTCAATATCTCTCTCCCCAAAATAATCATATGTATATCTTGTTCTGTTAGTATTGAAAATATTAAAACCAAATAAAAATTTAGTATCAAGAATATAAGGATCTGTAAATCCGAATTCGTAATTTCTGATATTTTTCCCAAATTCATAAGTTAAATCAACTCGCTGTCCATAGCCAAAAAGATTATTTTTTGCAATCTGGATCTGTCCTATAATTCCATCAGTTCCGCTGTATGTTGCTGCAAAATTTGCCTGTCCTGTGGGTTTCTCTTTAATTTTTAATTTTAGATTAAGATTATTTTCCCTGTTAGCAGGCTCTGTATCTATATTAACATCCTGAAAAAACCCAAGATTATAAATTCTCTGTATACTGCGCCTAACTTTCTGGCTGTTAAATATTTCCCCTGGAGAAACGGTCATTTCACGGCGAATAACTTTGTCCTTGGTAACATCATTCCCTGAAATATCTATTCTATTAAGATACATCTGTATGCTTTCTTGAATATTTAATACAAAAGAAATAGTTTTTTGCTCTTCATTAATATTTTCTTCAGGTTTTATATAGCAATAGATATATCCTTTTTCAGCATATTTTAACATTATTATATTTATATTATCATTCATTTCTTTCTGGTTATATAACTCTCCGGATTTAAGAGTTAGAAAGGAAAGTATATCGGACTTTGAAAATACATTATTCCCTTTTATATCCACTTCCCCATATCTATACTGCGGACCTTCATAAATATCTATATAAATATGCATACGTGTTTTTTCATCAAATTCTATTTTATGATTCAGTATTTTTGCATTTACATATCCATGATCTTTATAGAAATCGATTATTTTTTTCAAGTCACCTTTAAAAATATTTTCTTTATAATATCCATC
>JACRDZ010000011.1 GCA_016212735.1 Candidatus Firestoneibacteriota bacterium
TATTGTTCCCTGTCCGCTAAATTTACCTGGTTCACTACCTTCACTACCAAAAGTATAAAGAACCTCTCCTAATTCATTAAAAGCAATTATTCTGTGATTAAAGCTATCTGATACGTATATATCTCCTTTGTAACTTGTAACACCAGTTGGACGTCTTACACCTTTATCTACTATAAATTTTTCTGAAGGAATAGTGTAAACTAAATGGGGGATTGTAAAACTTTTTTCTTCTGCGGAATGTATAAAAACAGGGGAAAACAACATAATAAAAAAACAACAACTAAAAGCTATTAAACATATTTTTTTCATTATTTTTGCCCTTAAATTAAGCCTGATAAATCAGGCAACTACAAAAATTTCAATGTAGTTGCTCGATTCATCGATCTAAATTATGAACTTTGAAATTCCTATACTTTAAATTAATTATAATTCATTTATTTATTTTCAATTAATATTATTCATAAGAGCTATTATATCTTTTATATATTTATATTATAAGTATAATGTTTCATTCTTAGGACTTGCCCTAAGCTATTTGCTAATTTTTTATTGAGATATGTATTTAATAAATTTTATATTATAACCTTTAAAAAGTCAAGAGAAAAATAAAAAGAAAAAAGTTCTTGATTTGAACTGATATTTATTATATAATATAAGTTTACGTTAATTTTAATTCAGGATTAAACTTTTTAAGGAGGTGTAATAATGGCTCGAGTTTGTGAAATCTGCGGTAAAAGACCAAGAGTCGGAAATCAGGTAAGTCATGCAAATAATAAAACTAAAAAACGCTGGTTCCCTAATTTGCAAAGAGTGAAAGTTTTACAAGACAATTCTGTAAAAAGAATTAATGTTTGCACATCATGTCTTCAGGCTGGAAAAGTAAGAAAAGCGATATAGCACAGGTTTATAATATGCAAAATAAATACCCCCGTAGGGATTTTATAAAAAAAACAGCTCAAACTTTATTAGGTTTTAAAGGACTTAATATTTCTTCAAAATATTTTATAAGATGGGTGCAAGCTTCTCCTTTAAATAACCTTTCTCCTTCTGTTATATCTGTTGCAAAAAAAGGACCTCCTGGTAAACTGGTAAGAGATGCCATTAATGCTCTTGGCGGTATTAAAAAATTTATAAATCAAGGTGAAGAAGTTGTATTAAAACCTAATATTTCATGGGACCGTACACCGGAGCTTGCAGCAAATACAAATCCTATGGTTTTAAGAGAAGTTATTTTATTATGTCTTGAAGCAAATGCAAAAAAGATAAAAATTATCGACCGTCCATGCAATGATCCTGAAAGATCTTATGTTTCAAGCGGAGCTTTCAAAGTTGTTGAAGAAATAAATGATTCAAAGGTTGAACTGCTTCAGATGGATCCGCGAAAATTTAAAATCATAAATATCCCTGGTGCAACTCACTTAAAAAAATGGCATTTTTATGAAGATTTTCTTAATGCGGATAAAATTATAAGCATACCAATTGCCAAACACCATAGTTCTACAGAAATTACAATGTCTTTCAAAAATACTATGGGAATGGTTGGCGGGCAGAGATCTTTATTACATGAAAATATTCATCATAATCTTGTAGATTTAAATAGAGTTTTAATCCCCTCATTAATTATTCTTGATGCAATACGTATTATTACTCGCAATGGCCCTCAGGGAGGAGATATAAAAGATACAAAAATTACAAATACTGTTATTGCCGGCACGGATAGAGTTTCTATTGACGCTTATGGAGCTACTTTATTTAATAAAAAAGGAACAGATCTGGATTATTTACGTTATGCATATGAAGCAGGTATGGGAGAAATCGATCTGGGGAAAGTTGAGATAAGGAAGTTATAAGTTATAAGTTATAAGTTATGAGTTATAAGTTATGAGTTATAAGTTTTAAGTTATGAGTTATAAGTTTTAAGTTATAAGTTATGAGTTATTAGTTATTAGTTATGAGTTTTAAGTTGAAGGATTAAATATGCAGGATTATCAAAAACTAAATATATATAACAAAGCGATTGAATATTGTACTAAAATTTACAAATTTTCTACTAAAATGCCTTCGGATGAAAAATACGGATTAATTTCTCAGATTAAAAGAGCATCAATTTCTATCCCCTTGAATATATCAGAAGGATGTGGTTGTAAAACTAATAAAGAAATTGCAAAATTTATTAGTTATGCTTATCGTTCTGCAAATGAAGTACTTACTTGTTTAGAACTTAGTATTAAGTTAAAAATTATTAAAGATATCAAAGAAATCGAAAATTTAAAAAATGAAGGTATCGAGCTAAGCAAAATGATATATAGTTTTTCAAAGAAGCTTGATATTTTAAATTAGTTTTAAGTTTTAAGTCTTAAGTTTTTAGTTCTAAACTTATAACTTTGAAATTCCTGTACTTCTAACTAATAACTAAAAACTTATAACTTAAAACTAGAGGTAAGTGTATACATAAATAAAGTATGAAAACTCATCGCCGTATTATCCAGATTATTATATTAATCCTTTTTATTTTTCTATTTTTAAAAACTAAATATTCAGGTAAAAATTATTTAGAATATCCTCTCAATATTTTCCTTGCATTGGATCCTTTGATTGCATTAGGGACAATGATCTCATCCCGCACTTTTATATCAGGGCTTTTTTATTCTTTCCTTTTTGTTATAGCAACTGTAATTCTTGGAAGATTTTTTTGCGGCTGGTTCTGCCCTCTGGGTACTATTATTGATATATTCGATTATATATTTCTTAATAAAAAGTCCGCTGCCGGTCACCAACTGCCAGTCACCAGTTGCCAATTGCCAGTCACCAGTCACGAGATAAAAAAAGATTTCCCATGGGATAAATTTATAAATATTAAATATTATATATTAATTTTTATTCTTATTGGAGCTATAATTAATGTCCAATTTATATGGTTATTTGACCCTATAAGTATATTATTCCGCACGTTTACTGTCAGCTTATACCCTCTTTTTGATTTTATAACCAGAAACATCTTTGATTTTTTTTATAAAACAGGACTTGATTCTATAAGCGAGCCTGTATTCGGCGTTTTAAAAAAATCTGTATTATCATTAAAACCATTAGTTTATGAGCAAAATATTTTTATTTTATCTTTTTTCCTTGTAATATTTATTCTTGATATTATTGGAAAGCGGTTCTGGTGCAGAGTCATTTGTCCTTTAGGAGGTTTATTTGAATTATTAAGCCATTTTTCATTAGTAAAAAAATATATAGACAAAAAATCATGCAATGAATGTAATTTATGCTATAAAAAATGTAAAACAGGCAGTTCGGGATGTGTTATGTGTTTTAATTGTGTTGATATCTGCCATAGTGGAGCAATCAGCTTTAATATAAGGCAGAAGGCAGAAGGCAGAAGGCAGAAGGCAGAAATTAATTTATCACGAAGAGTTCTTATTACAGGTTCGATTTCAACAGCATTTTTATTCCCGACCTTTAAATTGTCGGCTTTATTAAAAGACAAAAACTATCTTCTTATACGACCACCAGGAGCATTACCTGAGAACGAATTTCTTGCCAGATGCACAAGATGCGGAGAATGTATGCGGGTGTGTGTAACCAACGGATTAAATCCAGCTTTTCTGGAAGCAGGAATATACAGCTTATGGTCTCCAAAACTTGTCCCAAGATTAGGATATTGTGAATATAATTGTACACTATGCGGACAGGTTTGTCCTACAGGAGCAATTGAGGAACTTTCTATTAAAAGAAAACATGATACAAAAATAGGTATGGCTTATATAGACCGAAACCGCTGTATACCATGGAAGAAATATACTGATTGTCTTGTATGTGAAGAGCACTGTCCAGTACCGGATAAAGCAATAAAATTTAAATCTACAGAAGTAATTAATCTTGCTGGTAATAAAGTAATAGTAAAACAACCGCATGTAATTGAAAAACTCTGCATTGGCTGTGGTATATGCGAAAATAAATGTCCTATTCAAAAATCTGCTATTATTATAAATACAGAAATTCATAAAACTCTTGACAAAATACTCATACAATGATATATATAAATAAATATCTAAACTTTTTAACTATAAATGACGATAAAATTTTAAATATAGATAATAGATATTATCCTAAAAAAGATTTCCTTTTGTAATATTGCAGCATCAATATTTTAGCATATAGAAGGTTGTATATAGAAATTTGCTTAAAGGAAAGGGGGGATATTTCTAATATTTAAGTTAGAAATTCAAAAGCAAAGAAGAAATAGAAGTTAATATTATTGTTTTTAATGCTATTAGTTTTTAGCTTCTAATTCGCTTTAAGCTAAAAGCTTAGCCTAATTCTCAAGGAGGAAAAAAATGAAGAAACTAAGTATTGCTGTTGTTATGATGTTTGTTTTAAGCATTAGTACTTCAATTCTGGCTGCTGAAGTTAAAGCAGGCGCAAAGGTTGATGCAATTATTGAATCTGAAAAAGAATTGCAAAATCCAGGTGTTTTTAATGCAGTATTAAATATAAGCGGTAAAGTAAATGAATCTGTAAAAGCAGTAATCAGTCATAATTTTGTTGGCGCTACTGAATCTGGACAGGAAAATAATGAACGTGATAAAGCTTATGTTGCAGTAAAACTTGGACAGGGCGAATTAGTAGCAGGAGCTCTCCCTCTGCCTGGATTAAAAAATAACAATACTATTTTCAATAATACTGTTTTAGGAGATAAATTTGTAGATGGAACTCCTCAAATTGGTTATTCTGGAGATGCTGGTCAAGTAAAATATGATATTAGTTTTTATGGCGGAGAAGTTGATGGAAAAGGAAAACCAACTAATGATGCAGTAATAAAAGTTGCAACAGGGAAAGATCTTTTAGTAAAAGATTTAGAAGTTGCATTAGTAAGTAACTTAGATCTGGTACTTAAAACACA
>JACRDZ010000053.1 GCA_016212735.1 Candidatus Firestoneibacteriota bacterium
GGGGTGTTAAGCAATAGCAGAAAAATCATCAGGAGTAGTAAGATTGTGCAGGGTGTCGTTACCTGGGTTGTAGACTGATAAGTCCTCATCTTGGTCTAATTGTGAGCCATCTTCAGCTTGAGCTGAAATACTTATATGATGTTCACCTGAAGTTATTTGAGATGAATTTTGAAAACTTGCAGTCCATGTATCATTGGGATAATTGGTTTGTGACCATATACCATTAGAAAAAGGATAAGTGTCATATGGTTGATTTTGTCCAAATTTAATTATAGGAGTAAAAGAAGTATTCATTTGGGTATCAAAAACAATTTTTATCTCTAAAGTTCCTCCTGCTGTGATTATTTCAGATTTATCAATAACAGGATTCTGTAAAAATTTATTCGGCTCTTGATGTGCTTTATATTTCTCAACTCCATCAAGTTTTAATGTAACTTCTTTTACAACAGGAGAATCAGGAATGTGAAGATATATCAATGTATAATCATCTTTAATAAAATACATTGATAAATGATTTCTGTCATTTGTATGTGAATTTACCTCGTAATAATCACCATTACGTGCTGTTACTATAAAAGTGTGGTCTGCATCTGAATCAGACGGCAAAGGCGGATCTTGATCTTTTTCTGTATCTGTGATAAAAACAATATCTCCAACTTTGATACTGCTATTTAAAGAACTATATTCTGTTGCACCATGAGCAGTATGGTTTAAACTATTTCTCAATCCTTCTGCCCATATATTTGAATTTTTTATATCTAATTTTAATGCACCTGTAATATTTTCATACCAAAAATTATTAGGGTCATACGACCATGGAGAACCTCTGACAAATCTTATTCCTCCAGCAATTAAACATTGAGAGATATAATTTGCGCAATCTCCACCTTCTGTTTCTACAGGATTTTGATCCTTATTCCCATAATTAAAATATGCAGGATAATTATAATTTGCTCCTTTGCTTTCTAACGAACCCCACCATTTTTCAGCATATTTTACAGCTTCTTTACGGTCATAAGCAAATGATTTAATAAAAGTAAAAAGATTTATAAATAGTAATATTATTAAATGACAAAATATTATTTTTTTGTTCAACTTTAACATATTAAAACTCATTTCTATTTACCTTTTTTCTTTAAGTTTAATTAATATTTTTTTTGCCTTTTCTTTTACAAAATTATCAGTATCATTTAATGCTTTTTCTACCACCGGGATTGATTTTTCATCACCTATTCTTTCTAAAACGAATAATGCTTCCTCACGAGCCCTCTCATCTTTACTATTTGATAAAATATTTATACTTACATTATTTGCCAATTCTTTTTCTTCTTTATTACCTGTATCAGTTAAACATAATGCTGCTGAATTTTTAACTCTATCATTATCATATTTTATTGCTTTTAAACAAAATGCTTTTGCATTTTCATCCCAAACTCGTTCCCCTTTCTCATTAGTATAAGAAATAAAAGCATATATAATACCTGTACTTCCTTTTTGAGCGAGTTCTTCAAAATAAGGGATAACCATTGAAATCTGTCCAGATATATAGTACAAAGCTATTGCAGCGTTGGATTTTGGTTTTTCATTACTATTTTCCAATACTTTTATTAATGCTGGGATAGCAATCTTTTTTAATGTTTCTTCCAGTTCTTTAATATCTTCAGATAAATTCTTTCTTTTAATATATCTAACATGTGAAGCTAAATTACATATTTCAATCGCAGCCATAGTTCTGACATCAGGTCCAGCAACATTTTTAAAATCTGAGCTCGTATCATAAAGCATAATATTTACTAATGGCTCAACAACACGTGGGTCATGATATTTACTTAATGCTTGCATTATAAATTCTTTTTTCATACCTTTTGCTGTTTTTAACTTTTCAATTGTTCCTGGTATACGGTCTATATTATCTTGTGCTTTTTCTTGAGCTGACAAATTTGGCAAATTTATAACTATGGTAAGTAAATATATTATTAATCCGTTGAAAAATATTTTTATTGTCTTATTGGCAAGCTTATTCTTTAAAGCAGGTTCAACTTTGAAGTTGTTTGTAATCATTGTGCATTTCTCCAATATTTAAAAGCCGTTATACGTGTCCCGTGACTCGTAACAGCAATAACAATTCTCTATATCATCAAAACAATTGGTCAACACACTATATTTAAAACCAGTTTTAAGTATTATTTTCAAGGAATGTATTTATAGTATACTCCTAAAAAATCTAAAATCAAGATATTTTTTTCTGACATATAAAAGATAAGGCTCTGAAATTACAGTACAAAATCGTATTTTATTTATTTTTTAAAAGCTTTTCCCCGCCAAAAAGATTTATTATTTGTTTTTGAAATATTTTATTAGGATTATCCAAATATAGTGAAATTAGTAAGAGCAGAAAAACTCAATCTGATATATTTTTTAAGACGCTTGACTGCTTCTCATAAGCTTTGCCAACTTTTCAGGAGTACACCTTGTTTCATTTCAGATCATTTTCCATTTGCTTTTTGTAAAAAAATTTTGTACACTTTATTAAACATTGATAATTAAACCAATGAAAAATAGGATTATATAAGGAGTGATTTCATATGACAACTTTAAAAATTAAAAAAAATATTTCTGAAAATTATGATGATA
>JACRDZ010000051.1 GCA_016212735.1 Candidatus Firestoneibacteriota bacterium
CTATAACAGGGAAAACAATAGAATTATTGGTAATGAGTACAGGAAAAATTGATATAAAAAAGAAATTGATAGGTTTATTTCTAAATTCGAGGTCTGACCCTTTTTCTTTTCTCTTTTCTTTTTCTTTTGTTCGTAAGTATCATTAATGGATTTTCTCCAAAACCTTTAACAACCACAAGATAAAGTTGATCTTTATATCCTGAAATTTTTATTTTTCTGTATCCAAATTCCAGATCATATATTTTCTCTTTTAATTTTATTCTGTCTCCTCCTCGATCCATAACATATATTCCTCTTTCTCCTGTATATTTATAATTTGCACTGTCCAATATCCTCTCCCAACTTTTTTCTCACTCCCATCCCTTACATCTGTTAGATACTCCATTTTTTTATAATTACAAAAAAAATGGGGGTTTACACTTCTTTTTTCCCTCATTCCCTTATTTGGCAATTGAGGCACTGATTTTAAACTTGACATTTTTTTTATAACTGTTACGATTATTTATAAAATGGAGCAGAAAAATATGCAAAAGTATATAAATTTATTAGGAATTTTCGGCTATCCTGTATCTCACTCTCTGTCTCCATATATGCATAACAAAATCTGCAAAGAACTGAATCTGCCGTATTTTTATGTTCCTTTTGAAATATTGCCTGAAAACCTTGGATTTGCAGTAAAAAGTATTCGTATACTCGGAATAAAAGGGATAAATATTACAATTCCGTATAAAGAAAAAGTCATGCAATATCTTGATAAAATTTCAAAAGAAGCAAAATTAATAGGTGCAGTAAACACAATTATAAATGATTCTGGTAAATTGATTGGTTACAATACAGATGGTAAAGGTTTTATAAAAGCTTTTGAAAAAAATTTTAAAACAACTCCTTCTTGTAAAACTTTTCTCATATTGGGAGCAGGAGGAGCAGCAAAAGCTATTATAACTCAGCTATGTCTTGAAGGTGCAAAAAAAATATTTATTGCAAATCGCACTCTTTCCAATGCAAAAAATATTGTTCTAAATATTAAAAAAAATATTCCATATTCTGAAATATATGCTTTAGATCTTAATTCAAATGAAATAAATAACATAATTTCAGAAATAGATGTTTTAGTTAATACAACTTCTATTGGTATGAAAAAAACTGATGCGCTATTGATAAATAATGAACTGCTTTCAAATAAAACTATTGTTATTGATATTATATATAATCCTCGTGAGACACTTTTACTTAAGGAAGCTAAAAAAAAAGGTGCTAAAACTCTTAATGGAATAGACATGCTGGTTTTTCAGGGAGCTCTTGCTTTTGAAATATGGACAGGAGTGAAACCTCCTATTGAAGTTATGCGCAAAACTCTAATTGAACATATGTTTAACACTATCGAAAAAAGGTGAGATATAAATTGTTTAAAAAAATTTTGTTTTTTATTTTAATATTAATAATATTCCTAACGCTTAAATCTTATGCAGCAACTGAATTAAATATTACTACTAATGATGTTTCTTATCTTGCTTACAGTGAATTTGCAAATGAATATATATTCGGCGGAGAAATATTAACACATGGCACTTTCTGGCTTAATCAGGACAATTCTATTTCTATATATGAATCAAGTAAATTATATCAATATGATATAAATTTAAATTTCAAAAGTTCTCTGGAATTAAAAGATATGCAAATGCCATATATAGAAAAAGATACTACACGGATTAATCCTCTTGAAGATATTAAACTTAAAATAATTCTTATACCTGAATCAAATCAATCATATTATTTAATCAAAAAGAAATATACTACTCAAAAAGAAGATATTGATGATATCACTGAAAAATTAAAACAGTTTGATACCGAAGAAAAAGAATATAATCTTTCTCTGCAAAGTATAACAAAATTTGAACAAAGTGAAAGGAATAAAATAGCTCTTACGAAATCATCGCTCTCAACATCTGAGTATAACAGTCAGATTTATGAAATAAAACAAAAATATGTTGAAAAACGAAATGAAATTGAAAAAAAAATGATCGAATTATTCCGCAGTCGCAATAAACTTGAATATAAAAAAACTATACTGGCAAATAAGGAATATTCTGTTGAAATTGAACGCTGGGATACTACTCAAAATGTAGAAATTAAAAAATTTGTTTTCCCGGATAATTTCTGGGGAGTTAATTTATTTGATTTAAAATCTATCATATCTGATAATCAAGGTGTTTTTTACGGTTTTAGAAAAGAAGATAATCGAGTTTACGTTTTTGATTATTCAGGTGAGTTGTTATCAAGTTTTATGGTAGACGGCATTCCTAAAAAAATTCTGGTAGATAAAAATAAAAATATTTATGTAATTAATACTGATAAAATCAGACAATTCAAACCTATAGGATTTACCAGAAGCTTTTTGCAGCCTACTGTTAATAATTTAAACGTAATTGGATCAATCATGGAAGAAACCACATGGAGCGGAACAGTAATAATTGTTGGTGAAACACGAATAGAAAAAAAAGCTATTCTTAATATCCAGCCTGGGACACAGATAATATTTCGTAAAGGGACTCTTTCTCACCTTAATGTATTTGGTACTATAAGAGCAATTGGTAAAAAAGATTCCTATATAGTTTTTAAAGCAGATACACCTTACACTTCTGGCGACGTTAATATTTATGCTGACGAATCAGAAGAGGTTTCAATAATATCTTTCTGCCGTTTTGAAAACATGCAGTATGCAATACGAATATATGATTCTTCTCCTGAAATAAGCCATAATATAATAATAAAAAACGAGGATGGGATATGGTATCAGGGGACTAATCCTCTATTTATAACAAAATGTACAATAATAAAAAATACAATTAAAAACAATGTTGTAGGAATACTAATTACTTTTTTAACTCACGGAAATAATCCATCTATTCAATATAATAATATATATGACAATAAAAAAACAAATCTTACGTATAAAAATACCGAAAATCTTGAAATCCCTGACAATTACTGGGGAATTGCTGAAACTCAAAAAATACTAGAGACTATTACAGTTGAAAGCAAAGAAGAAGATAAGATGAAGATCCTTATTGATCCGGTTTTACCAATTCTTTTTGATATAATAGATGAAAATTAACATTTCTAATGGCTTGTAAAAAAATGATTGACTCAAATAGAAATTCTAAAATTTTTGGTTTTTGCAGGAATATATTTTTTCTTGGATTAGTTAGTTTTTTTACAGATATAAGCTCAGAAATGATATACCCGCTCCTGCCAATATTTTTAACAAGTTTTATTGGAGCTTCTGTATCATTCGTAGGACTCGTTGAAGGCATTGCCGAAAGTACTGCTTGCATTTTTAAATTATTCTCAGGTACAATTTCTGATAAATTAGGAAAAAGAAAACCTTTGATACTTATGGGATATGGGCTGGCCTCTATTACAAGACCTTTAATCGCAATGGCAGCTTATCCATGGCATGTATTATCACTTCGTTTTCTTGATCGAGCATGTAAAGGGATAAGGACATCTCCCCGCGATGCATTAATTTCAGATTCATGTAATATTGATGAAAGGTGAAAATCATTTGGATTTCATAGAAGCATGGATCATGCTGGTGCGGTATTAGGCCCATTGATTGCATCAGGTATTTTATTTTTTTCACCTCAAAATTACCGTCTGGTATTTTGGATGGCTTTTATTCCAGCATTTTTATCTATATTTGTTATTATTACACAGATTGATGAAAAAGCACCGTCAGAACATCCGAAAAATCAATTTAAATTAAGCCTTAAACCTTTTAATAAAAATTTTAAAATGTTTTTAGCAATTGCTTTTTTATTTACTTTGAGCAATTCTAGCGATGCGTTTTTGATACTTCGTGCAAAAGATATAGGAGTGAGTATTGCTTATATACCAATCCTGTGGGTATTATTGCATATAGTTAAAATGGTTTTTTCAATTCCAGGAGGTATTCTTTCTGATAAATTCGGCAGAGCAAAATTAATAGCATCAGGATGGCTGATTTATTTTTTCTCATATCTTGGTTTTGCTTATGCTGATACACCTCTTCATATCTGGTTATTATTTGGAATATATGGAATATTTTTTGGATTAACTGAAGGAGCTGAAAAAGCCTTTGTTGCTGATATTACAGATTGCGACAAAAGAGGCTCAGCTTATGGAATTTACAATTTTATAATTGGTATTGGGGCATTCCCATCAAGTCTCATTTTTGGATTAGTATGGCAGAATTTTGGAGCAAAAACTGCATTTATTTATGGAGCTCTGCTTTCGTTTATTTCATCTATTTTGATATTATTTGCATCATCTTGAAAATTTAATATCAAAAATCAGAGATCTCAAATCTTGCCCATTTTGCATCCCCTGTTTCAATTTATCAGAAACTTCCTGTAAGGGATAGTCATATTGTTTTGCTTCAATCATAAAATCAACCAGTTCACTATATGCATTTATATCTACTCTTTTTTCTATAGCTAAAGTTATAAGATCTTTTATAATACTGCGAGATATCTTAACCTTCAGCAATTCAGCAAAAGCAGAAGAACTTCTTGTTAAATATTGTATGTCATCATTATTATTTATAACCTGCTGCATAAAATTTTCAATATCATTTATATCAACACCTTCATCCATAGATTGAGCAAAACTTTCGATGCTTTCTTTCTTATTACTGTCCCAGACTCTAAGACCTCTTTGTTCTCCTCTTTCTATAAGCTCCTGAGCTTTTAAGAGCAGTCTTTTTCTATTGTAAAGGACATTCAGGATTTTCTCTCTTTCTATACGCTTAGCATTTCCTTCTTTTACTTTATTAAGGAGTCCTTCAATAGGCAATCCTTGCTGGCTAGCATTTTCTATTAATCTGATAATTTCGTCAGAATCACCAATATTTGTTAATCGTTTTAATTGTTGAATCTGCATAATTTCATCAGCTTTTGTATGTACCCAACAAGAAAAAACTAAAAATATTATACTTAAAATAAAAACAACTAGTTTTTTCATTATTGTAAAACCTCCATAATTAAAGTACTAGTATGGAATTCTTCCCGCCAAAACCGTCTTCTTTATACTCTCTTGCTTTTGGGTCTGGAATCCATTTTTCACCATTTATAACAAACATATATTCATATTTGCCAGGTTTAATAGGAAATACTCCTTCCCAGATACCATCACTTTTATATTGAAGTTTAAATGAGTTTACATCCCAACCATTAAAATCTCCTACAACAGATACAGTTTCAATATTATTAAAATTTAATGGTAAGCTAAGATAAAATCTTACTTTTGTATTTTCTATTGTTGCCTGATTAGTAATTGATATTTCTTTATCGGTTACTGTTTTAGTATCATTGGAAATATACGGTCTTACAATTAAAAACAGCAATAATACAGTGACAGATGCAAGGTTTAATCTTATTGCAAAAGGGGATAAAAATATATTATTCACATTTTCTTTCCATGATAGTTCTTCTGGCATATCATGAATAGTTGTCATTATGGAAGAAGCAATACCAGGAGGAACCTTTATTTTTTCAAGAGAGTTTAATCTTTTTGCCAGACTTTCGATTTCTATAAATGAACTTTTACATTCTTTACAAAGTTCAAAATGGTTAGAAAGTTCTTTTTTCTGGCTTTCTCCCAGTCCTTCATCAAAATACATATCTATATAGTTTTGATATTTCTTGCAATCTTTCATTGTAAATCACCTCTTTAATAAGTATAAAACAAATACTTATTTTCCTAATATTAAGTATAGTATCAAATCTAATACAAAAGTCAATTTCTTATCATTTTATTAGTTTTTTTCAAATAGCCAACCAGAATTTTTCTTGCACGATGAATTTGTGTTTTAACTGTTCCTAACGGCAATTTTTCTATTTTAGCTATTTCTTCATACGATAAACCTTCAATATATCTTTCTACTATTATACTCTTATATTTGTCAGGAAGTTTCATAATTGCTGATTGAATCACTTCTCTTTTTCTTTTTTCTTCATACAAAATCTCCGGGTTCATCCTATTATCAGCTAAATCCATACTTGTTATATTATCATCCGCATTTTTTGGCGGAGAATTTATTGAAAAAAAACATATAATTTTTTTCCTTTTTAAATTATTCCTGCAAACATTTAGAGAAATAGTATAAAGCCATGTGAAAAAGCTATATTCAATTCTAAAACTCTTTAATGCTTTATATGCTCTTAAAAATGAGTCTTGAGTTACATCGTAAGCTTCTTCATGATTTCCCATCATTCTAAAAGCAAGGTTATATATAGGAGTTTGATATTTTTCTATTAATTTGCCAAATGCCTCCTTTTTACCGTTTAATGCTTCCTTTATTAAAGCTAAATCCTCATATTTATCATCTGTAGCTACCATATTACTCCTTATTAATTATACAAATAAGAATATTCTCGTGTTTCATTTCATATAACAAAATAATCCCCGTAATTATTAGGTTTTTTAAGATTTACAAATGTTTTGTTTTTGTCTTGTTTTAACTGAATACTGATAGATGATGGCTGAACGTTTACTTTATTTTTAAATATCAAATATTTGTCTTAATTTTTTAGTCTGTATTCTGCTTACAGGGATTTTTGTATGCTCTTTATCATTCATTAAAAGCATATATGTTCCGTTAAAAAAGGAATAATTTCTGTTACATGATTAAAATTAACAAGATAACTCCTGTGTGTACGAAAAAAAGATAAAGGAGTAAGTTTTTTTTCTAATTGTGTTAGATTATATCTTGTAAGATATTGTGTATCCTGTGTTTTTATATAAGTTCCGCCATTTTCAGTTGAAATATATACAATAGTATTTATATCTATTAAAATAACTTTCCCTGATTTTTCTGCTATAAGTTTATCTTTAATAATATTACTTAGATTAAATATAGCATTTTCTTCTGAATTTTTGGAGTCATGCGAAATATTATCGTTTTCAAAAATCCGTGTTATTTTATTTATTGTTTTTTGTAACCGTTCTTCGTTAAATGGTTTAAGGATGTAATCAATAGCATTATTTTCAAATGCAGATACTGCATATTCATCATAAGCAGTAACAAATACAACAAGTGCTTTATGATCTGATATTTCCTGCATTCGAAGAGCAAGGTCTATCCCATTCATCCCAGGCATATGTATATCAAGAAACACTACATCAAAATTTTCTTTTTGCCCTATTTTTATTGCCTCATTAGCACTTGAGCATACTCCTACAACTTTAATCGACTTAACTTTACCCAGTAAAAATTGTAGTTCCTCGCATGCAGGTTTTTCATCATCAACAATTATTGTTCTTATTTCCATTAATATTACTCCATTAATTGTTATCCAATATATATTTATCGGTGTTTTTTATTATTACTGCAGGAAAATATATCTTTTATATTATGATACAGCTTTTGATTTTAGTTGATAGTTAATGGATGAAAATGGTATATGCAAATGAACTTCAGTCCCTTTATCCAATACACTGAATATTTTCACCTGATATTCTTTCCCATATATAATTTTCAATCGTTCATTAATATTTGATAATCCGACTCCCAGTCCTTTTCCATATCCTGGATTAAGTACTTTCTTTAATTCCTGCGGAGGTATTCCCACACCATTGTCTTTAATTATAATTTTAGTAAAATTTCTCTGCATTCTGGTTATTATTTCTATGCATCCTCCTTCTAATTTTTTAGATATACCATGCTGCATAGCATTTTCAATAATAGGCTGTAAAGTTAAAACAGGAACAGTTGTAGTAAGAGTATCAATATCTATATCTTTGTCTATTACCAGTCTCTCTCCAAAACGAGCTTTTTCAAATGTCAAATAATCATCAATATAATCAAGCTCTTCTTTAAGTGTAATAAATTCAGAGTGCTGTTGCAAGTTTTTCCTGAAAAAATCAGCAAATTTAATTAATAGCTGTCTTGCCAATTCAGGTTGTGTACGATAAAAACTTGCTATCGTATTAAGCGTATTGAATAAAAAATGAGGATTAATCTGTGCCTGCAATGCACGCAGTTCTGCCTGAACTGTAAGCTGTTCAAGCTTTCCCACTTCTGCCAGTTCCATCTGCACACTCAAAAGATTAGCCAGACCTATAGAAAGGCTTACTTTACTTGGATTAATTTCCCTTTTTTTGCTTTGATATAATTTTAATGTGCCTACAATTTCATTTTTACAGCGAAGAGGTGCAACTACAGCAGAAACCAATGGGCAGTCCGCAATAGGACAGCCTATATCTTTTTTGTTATTTATAATATAAGGCTTCCCTTTTTTTAATACATAACGCGTAGATCTTGTCAGTATTGGGGCTCCGCTTGTGTGATGATCAGACCCCAGCCCTTCAAATGCCAGAACTCTGTCTTTATCTGTTATTGCAACTGCTTCAACATCTGTAATGTTCATTATTAGCTTTACAGTCATTTGTGCAGTTTCAGGATTCAGACCTGTTCTTAAATATGGTAATGTTTTATTTGCTATTTTTAATGTCTCATGAGCATGTAAAGCTTCCAGATTTTCATAATCCTCTAAAGCATTTTTCAGGATGTTCAGGGATATATATATACCTATAGCTGTATTAATAATTACAATAAATATATATTTTGGTAATAATAAAGACTCATGATTTGAAATCTGCCAAATATAAAAAGTTGCAATTTGTATTAATATTGTTGCTGAAATAATAACTAATATCTTTTTTAATTCTATTTTTTTAATATCATAAATCTTATTATAGAAACCTATAAAAATTGCTATAAGGCAGCATTCTATTACTAAACGCAAAGCAGGATAGCTGAAATTCATATAAATAAGGATACCGCTTATTATAGATCCGGTAATAAGTGATGATTCAATTCCCAGTAGAAGTCCTGCAATAATAATCCCAAGATGTATATTAGTTATAAATATATTGTCTAATTTTACTGATAATAAAGCACCTATAATCCCAAGGACAATAAATATGAAATTATAATACAACTTAATATATAAAGAACTTAACGGACTAAAAAGTTCCTGGAACCATTTAAGCTGGATAATAACATAAATAAGAATAAGGATTAAAGAAGTTTTTTCAGCTATTTCTAAAAGTATTGATATGGGCATGATTAATCTCGACTAAAAAAGTTCGTTGTATACTCAGCGAGGTCATAAAATCGCATTTTTTCGGTGAGGATTGGGCATCGAGAGCAAGGCGCGAAGGTGAGAAATAGTCTTGCACTATTTCGAACCTGAGCAACGTAGCTATCGGTGTCCAAGACCAGCGAAAAAATGCGATTTTATGACCTCGCTGAGTATAATGCTAAACAATCTGTTCATCAAATTTTTTTTCCAGAGCTAAAAGTTCTATACGTTTAAGAATATCTGAAGCAGATATTATCCCTACCATAGGTGGGGTTATCTGTATTGAACTTTCCGATTTTTTATCATATATATCCAGAGAACATGCAATACGAAAAACTTTTTGAGTCAAACTGCTTTTAGTAACCAGAAGATGTTTAACATTATGTTTTGCCATAAGCTGTGCTGCTTCAAGTACATCACTGTTTTCCTCTGTCTTTATAAGTTTCTTACTCATTATTTCACCTAATTCAACTGTATCTATATTTATATCTTTTTTACTTATGACACGTTTAATCAAATCCCCTCTTGTAACAATACCAATTGGTTCTCTTTGAGAAACAACCAATAAAGATCCTATTCCATGTTTTAACATTAGCTTAGCAGCAATACAAGCTGTTGTATTATTATTTACAGTAATTAATATTTTAGTGCATATATCTTCAACTTTCATGCTTTTTTCTCCGAAAAAAGGTTAGCTGATACATTGAGAAAGTTTTTCAACAAGCTTTATATTCAGACAATGACCAGATTTTACAGCAATAATATCTGCTAAAATCGGCATTCCGATTAAATATAAATCCCCAAGGAGGTCCATAATTTTATGTCTTACAAGTTCATCAGGATAACGCAGATCTCCATTTAAAATATTATTTTTACCAATCACAACAGCATTTTCCAGACTTCCCCCCTGAGCCAGATTATTTGCCCAGAGCTCTTTTACTTCATGTAAAAAACCAAATGTTCTTGCACGAGCTATATTTTGAATAAAAACTTCTTCATTAATACAATAAGAAGCAAATTGTGTTCCAATAGGTTGTGCATAATCAACTGTATAATTGATTTTAAATTCATCTGAAGGTAAAGCAATAAGATATTTTTCACCATCTCTAATATATATAGGATGAGTGCAGACTAAAACTTTCTGTTCTTCTTCCTGTACATATACATCTGCTTCTTTAAATTTTTCGATAAAATGTACAGCACTCCCGTCTCCAATTGGAAGTTCAGGCCCATTTACTTCAACTAATAAATTAGTAATTCCAAAAGCGGATAATGTTGCAAGAAGATGCTCAACTGTATGCACTTCAATATTTTCTTTCATTAAAGTTACTTCTCTTTTACTATTGATAACATTTTTATATTCAGCTTTGATTCCTGGCGAACCTTTTATATCTGTACGCTTAAAAATAATACCACTATTACATTCTGCAGGATAAAAATCAGCTCTAATATTTTCTCCTGTATGAATTCCTATACCAGCAACTGTAATAGGATTTTTTATTGTTTTTTGTTTCTTTATCATTTTGTTTTTTAATCCTAACCCGAATGCATTATTCAGGCTATTATCTCCTTTTTATAAATTTTTATTTTCCAGTTTTCCCAGTTTCTCTTCCAGAATTTTAAGTCTTTTAATAACATCTGGTAATTTCTTTAAATATGCTTCACTTTTAAGCACATCTTTTAAATCACGTGCTGGAGTCCCCCAAACTTTAACACCAGGAGGGATATCTCCTATTATTCCTGCCTGAGCTCCTATTATTGCACCTTCACCTATATTTACGTGGTCTTTTACTCCAGCCTGACCTGCAAGTACTGCATAGTTTTCTATTTTACAACTACCAGCAATACCTACCTGTGCTGTAATTAATACATTTTCACCTATTATAACATTATGACCTATATGCACTAAATTATCGATCTTTGTTCCTTTTCCAATATAAGTTACATCCACTGTTGCTCTGTCAATTGCAACATTGGCTCCTATCTCAACATCATCTTCAATAATAACTTTCCCAACCTGTGGTATTTTGATATGTTTCCCCTGTATCAGTTTATAAGCATATCCATCACTTCCAACAACACTTCCGCAATGAATAATTACATTATTCCCTATTACAATATTTTCACGAATAGAAACATTTGGATAAATTATTGCATTTGAACCAATACTAACATTTTCTCCAATATATACTGAAGAATATATAATTGTTCCTTTTTTTATTTTTGTATTCTCTCCAATATATGTAAATGCTCCAATTGAGACATCTTCCTCTATCTCAACATTTTTAGATATAACTGCCAGAGGATGTATTCCGTTTTCAGGTTTTATTCTGAATTCATTTTCTACAAGTTTTAAAATTTTTATAAAAGCCAGATATGGATTATCAACTATTATTTGTGAAAATCCTGTTTCAGGCAAAGTTTCTTTCAGTATAACACAACTTGCTTTTGATCTTCTTGCTTTTTCTTTTTCAACAGCAAATGTAATGTCTCCTTTTTTTGCATTTTCAAGACTTGCTATACTTTTTATGCTCTCATTTTCATCCCCAATTATTTTCCCATCAACATGTTTTGCAAGGTCACCAACAGTAAAAAGCATAATTAATGCTCCAATTTTTTCATTATTGTCTTTTTTCATCTATCCTTTTAATAATTTTATCAGTAAGCTCTAATTCCGGTGAATAATATAATAAATAGCTATAATTTTTTTCAAAAATCACACTATAACCTTCTTCGATTCCGATTTTTTTTATTATATCATTAATTTCTTTAACAATAGGTTTTATAATATCTTTTTGCTTATTATCAAGCATCTGTTTTGCTTCTCCTGCAAATTCTTTATATTCCTGAAACTTTTGATTAATAAGAGCCTCTTTTTCCTTTTTACCTTCTTCATTCAACATAATATTATCTTCTAATTCTTTTTGTAATTTCTTTATTTCAGATTCTTTGCTGTCAATTTTAGCCTGTTCTTTTTTAAGATATTCTTCCAGATCTTTTTTAGCTTTTTTACCTGAAACACATTCTTCCAATACACGCTGAGTATCTACATAAGCTATTTTTAAAACCATTTCAGCATAAGTAATTGCTGGTAAAATAAATAACATAGAAATTACTATAATACCTTTAATCATGTTTTTTCTTTTCATAGAACATTATCTCCTTTTTTTTTAAAATCTACAGGTACAACCATATCTATTGCATCCATAGGACAGCGTTTAACACATAATTCGCAGCCTATACATTTTTCCATATCCACGTTATGAGTTATTTCAACATCACCTGCTATTGCTTTTGTCGGACATATTTGGCTGCATATATCACATCCAACACAACGTGCTTCCTCAACTTTTGATCTGCCTCTTTCCACAACACAATCAATTATAACTTTTTGCGGACATTTAAAGGAACAAATACCACAACTGCGGCATTTTTCATAGTCAGTAACAGCAAGCCATTCATCTTTAATTAATGCGGTATAAGGACAATTTTTAATACATATTCCACAGCCTATACAACCTACAGTACATTTTGTACGCTGATCCTGAGTTTTTGCTTTAGAACTGCAAAGTATATGAACTTTTTTAGTATTGGGAACTATTGTAATTACATTGCGCGGACATTCTCTCTTACATTTACCACAGCCTATACATTCCTCCTGTGAAATATAAGGGACACCACGTTCATCATATCTTGCTGCTCCAATTGGACAAATTGATACACATGTCCCGCATCCTACACAGGAATATGGGCATATGGCTGCATCAAGATGTGCTAGAGCATCTTTACAATTATTAATTCCATTAGCTCTTAGTTCTTTAATTTTTTCTGGTTTTTGTCCTTTACATAAAATATATGCTGTTTTTTTAATTCGAACATTTGGGTCTTTTAAAGGAATAATTGGTTCAACAACTGCATCTTTATCATATATTTTTACTATATCTGCTCCAGCGATTTCCATTTTTGTATCTATCAGATTTATGCAGTTACCGCATTGAGGGCATTCATCCCTGTCACATGGTAAATCTGTTTTTTTACGATAAAAATAAAATTCCGGATGCAAATTAAAGAACTGCCAGATTATTGTTGCCATAACCGCGATTATTGCTTCATGTTTATGGATAATTCTGCTTGAATCCAGAATAAATGGTGACCATAGTTCCTCTATCCATAATATTGTACCTGTTAAACATATAAAAAGACTGGCACGAAAAACAGTCCAGTATTCCAGTTTTTCATTAAAATTAAATCTCCCATATTTTGGCCGTTTATTACTGAACCCAAATGAATATTTTAAAAGCTCCCAAAAAGATATAAAATCTTTTTCTCCAGGCAATAAACCTTTAAAAGATTCTCTCCCTACTTTTGTAAAAAGCATATAACCAAAATGATAAATAGAAGAAGTGACAAATACTACTGCTGCAATTCTATGTACAACACCTTTCAACCAGAACCACCATGCTGCATCTTTACCCAAAAGAGGCATCCAGTTTTCGGGTATTTTCTGAAAAAAACCTGTAATCATGAGTAAAAGCATACTTGTGAAAAAAAACATATGTTGATTACGGTTCCGTATATTCATAATAAATCCTTTAAATTAAGCCTGATAAATCAGGCAACTACAAAAAATTTAATGTAGTTGCTCGATTCATCGAGCTAAATTATGAACTTTGAAATTCCTATACTTATATTTAAAATAATCTAAAGATTTTATAGCATATAGTAAAGGGATGTCAATATATTTTTAATTTGGGTAGGATTTGGTAATGAAATAGAGTTGAGGAGTATTTAACTCCTCAACTCATCAGTTTGAAGATTTTATGACTTTATAATTATTATAATTTGAACTGAAATAAAAAACACAAAGAGATTCCCTGTTTATCTTTGTGATTTTTATAAAGGTTAATATAAAACAGGTTTAAAAAGTACAGTTGCAATATAATTATAAAGCATTGGTATTGCGATACTCATAAGAATTGGAGTTACTGTTAGCCAGATAAGAATTTTCTGCTGCTTTATATTCTTTTCATCGTATGGCA
>JACRDZ010000047.1 GCA_016212735.1 Candidatus Firestoneibacteriota bacterium
AAAGGCTTTGGGCAAGGCCGCAGGAGCAAAAAGCTCGCAGGCGTACCCTTTGTGGTACGTCGAGAACTTTTTGCTCCGAGAACGCAGCCCAAAGCCTTTGCAGCCGACCGCAGTAGAAGAGGGTTAGCGCTGTAGTGTTAATTAAGAACCTATTTATCCTCCACCAACCAGATGTATGATTTCTATTTTGTCCCCATTGTTTATTTTTAAAGTATCATATTTTGATTTTTGGATTATCTCCATATTTATTTCAATAGCTACAACACGAGAATCCAGTTCCAGTTCTTTTAGCAGTCCTGTTACATTTAAATTACTATTTAAAATTCTGTTTTTTCCATTTAAAACTACTTTAATCATAATATAAAATTCCTTTAGTAAAATATATCTCTTTTACCTTTTGCTATTTCTTCCAGCTTTAAAGCAAAATTTAAAGGTAAGCTGTATTTTTTACGGTTTTTTAAATGTTTATTTATTATCTTATCACAAACTGTTTTAGTTTGTAAACTAGCATAATCAATTAAATATTCCTGTAACGTTAGCAAAGCATTTGGCAAACAAAAGTTTTTAATTTTACCGGAATGGGCTTTTAATTTAAAATTAGGCCCTGTTCTTCCAACTCTATAACAGGTTGTACATAAACTTGGAATAACATCCTGACATGCTAGATCATAAATCACTTTGTCTAGTGGTCTAAAATCCTCAATTTCAAACTGTTCAAGCCATTCTCCGTTTTTATTGGAATATCCGCATGGAGATGTACGTGACCCAGCACTTATTTGTGATGCTCCTATATGGATTACTTCATTTCGTAATTGTGCACTTTCACGTGTTGAAATTACAATACCAGAAGTAGGGACAGCAAGTCTTAATACAGCAACAATTTTTTTGAATTCTTCGTCATTAATGCAATATTTTGTTATTTGAATAGGTGCGCCTTGCGCTGGTCTGAGTCTGGGGACAGAAATAGTATGAGCTGTACATCCGAATTTATTTTCCAGATGTCTTGAGTGAGAAATCAAAGCTAAAGTTTCAAATTTGTAATCATATAATCCAAAAAGAGAGCCGATTCCAACATCATTAATCCCACCCTTAATAGCCCTATCCATAGCGCTAATTCTATAATTATAATCTTTTTCTTTTTCACCTGGATGCATATAAAAATAAGTTTCTGGATGATAAGTTTCCTGAAATAACTGATAGACTCCCAATCCAGCATTATGAAGTTTCTTAAATCCATTAACATCAAAAGGAGCAGAATTTAAATGCACTATTCGGATACCTGTATTTTTATAAATATTTTTTATTGCAGAAATTAAGTAGGGAATAGTAATTTTTTCCGGATTTTCGCTTACAACAAGCAAAATTCTTTTGAATCCTGTCTGTTCAAGAATTAAAGCTTGATTAACTATTTCCTCTATAGATAAAGTTATTCTGGATTCAGTTGTATTGCTTTTGCGAAAGCCGCAATAGAGACAATTATTTATGCATTCATTGCTTAAATAAAGCGGAGCAAAAAGAACAATACGCTGTCCGAATATTTTATCTTTTAACTGTGAAGAAGCACGATAAATTTTTTTAAGTTCAGATCTTTTATTAACATTTAGAAGTGAAGCAATCTCAGTTAAAGTAAGCATTTTTAAATTTAAAGCTTTTTTTAATATTTCTTCTGTTTTATTTATCGGGGCTTTTTTAATAGCATTATTAATTTTATTTATATCTATTATTTTATTAATCATAAACCAAAATACCTTTCTTAAATTAGTAAACTTGATTATTATAAGTTAATTATGAATATAAAGCAAAAATATTATAGTTAGGTACCAATTATTTTTAAGAGCATATAGAAAAAAAATATTATCGTTATATCGCACTCGTAGGAGTTTTCTACTTGACATTTTTGTGAATTTATATATTCTATTAGCAATTTATTAATAATTGTATTTTCTGGAAATTTTGGGGCTGTAGCTCAGCTGGGAGAGCGCCTGAATGGCATTCAGGAGGTCGTGGGTTCGACCCCCATCAGCTCCACCAAAAATTAGATTTTAAAATAATTATCTGCTTCTAACCATAAACGATTTAATTCATTTTCAACTTCTGTTTTATATTTTAACACATCTTCTTTATTACAGTCCATTGGAATTACAAAAGGTTTACCATAAATGAGTATCCCTCGGGAAAACGGCATTGGCATCTGGAATTTGTCCCAACTGTTAAAATATTTTTTGTTTGAGCTTGAAAAACATATCGGAATAATAGGAGTCTCTGTTTTTTGTGATAATAACAACACTCCTTCTTTTAAAACATGACGCGGACCACGAGGCCCATCAGGAGTAAATCCTGCATCATTACCATTAGAAACGAAATCAATCATATTTAAAAGAGCACGTATTCCGTTACGAGTTGATGAACCGCGTACGGATTTAAAACCGAGTTTTTCTATAACTCTTTTAATATATTCTCCATCTTTACTTTCACTTATCAATACATGAATATTTCTGTTGCGGTAATAGTAAACAAAGAAAAGCTGAGTATCATGCCAGAAAGTAAATATAACCCGTTTCCCCTGTTTATAGTAATATTCTAAAATTTCTTCACCTTTTACTTCCAATCGTACAGTAAAACAAAGAATATAAACGACTAACCATCCAAAATTGCTTACAATCCATAATAATATTTTATCTTTTATTTTATTTGACATTAATCTCTCTCTTTTGAAATTTAATATGGAATAATAGAATATTGTTATTATATAATAATTATATTTGAAAAAAGCAACTAAATAAAGCTAAAAAATGTGTAATCCTTTACATCTTTTTGTATATTCTTGACAAGTATATTTTAAAATGTTAGAATGAATCCATAATTGCAATAATGCCGGGGTGGCGGAATTGGTAGACGCAGCGGA
>JACRDZ010000058.1 GCA_016212735.1 Candidatus Firestoneibacteriota bacterium
AAAAGGCTTTGGGCAAGGCCGCAGGAGCAAAAAGCTCGCAGGCGTACCCTTTGTGGTACGTCGAGAACTTTTTGCTCCGAGAACGCAGCCCAAAGCCTTTGCAGCCGACCGCAGTAGAAGAGGGTTAGCGCTGTAGTGTTAGGCATCATTTTGATCTTAAACAAATTTAGTAATTGGCATTTCAAAAAAATCTTTTAAATTTATTCCTGATAATCCAATTATAAATGTTTTTGCATGAGGATAAATATTTTTATTAAATGCTGTCAAACCATGAGATGAAACCTGTTTTTGTCCGCTTTTAACTTCAATTTCTTTAATAACTTGCTGTATAGCTGTTGTCTTCACAACTTGCCTTGGACCCATAATTACCTGAATAAATCGTTTTTTTTCTTTTAGACGTTTCACAATAGTCTCAGTCATAATCCTTTTAAACATTTTATGCCTCCTAAAATTACTCATGATACTGAGTGATTTTACTCATAGTTTTGAGTAAAATCAAGAACTATATTTAGAGCCTATCCGAAATACACTTTTCGTAACGAGGTCGAGCGCACCAAAAGGGTACCCGATTATGGGCAAGGCCGCAGGAGCAAAAAGCCCTTAAGAAGTATCTCGTGGATTTGGAACGGTGAAAAGAGAATAGTTGTCCGTTTCCCGTAAACCGTGATTTAAACGTGTTAAGACAGGCAATAGATAATATTTTTGCTTTTAATGGGATAATATTGTATTATATTTCTTGAAAGTGCTAAATATAGCATTTTGGAGAAACAAAATGAACTTTATTGAATTTAAAAATGCGTTTAAGGATTTTACTATTTTCTCTCTTCAAGATATAAGGCTGGCTGCGCCTGCATTTGATAGAAAAAGACTAACAGAATGGCAAAGAAAAGGCTACTTAAAGAAAATAGTAAGGGAATTTTATATATTTTCCGATTCGAAATTAAATGAGAATGTTCTGTTTGAAATCGCAAATAAGATATATTCTCCTTCGTATATATCTTTTGAAATGGCGCTTTCTTACTACCATTTTATTCCGGAAAGTGTATATAGTATAACATCTGCTTCCACTCTTAAAACTTATACATTTAATACTTCAGCAGCTAAATTCTATTATAGAGCTATAAAAGATGATTTATTTTTTGGATATGATTTAATAAAAAATAATAATAAATACGTTAAAATAGCCAGTCCAGAAAAAGCAATTCTCGATTATTTTTATATTAATCCTGACATAAAAAGCACAGGAGATTTTATAAATATGCGATTAAACTCAGAATTGTTTTTTCAAAAAACAGAAGAGAAAAAATTTTATGAATTACTGGGGAAATTTAAACAAAAGACTCTTCAAAAAAGAATAAAAAAATTCATGGAGTTTTTGAAAAATGATTGATATTAAACAGATAGAATCTTTTTATCCTGAAAATTTACGCCCTTTTAAAAAAAATATTTTGCGAGAATATTTACAATATAAAATTTTAGAGATTATTTTTGATTCAAAATTCAATGGTAAATTGACATTTATGGGTGGTACAGCTTTGCGTATTGTGCATCAGCACAATAGATTTTCAGAAGATATGGATTTTGATAACATGGGTATTGAACAAAAAGATTTTGAAGAACTGACAGAATTAATTCAAAAAAGACTGAAAAAGGAAGGATACAATATTGAAATTAAAACTATTTTCAAAAAAACTTTTAGATGTTATTTGAGAATTAATGATGTATTGTTTAATGCTGGATTATCGGGTTATAAAGAAGAAAAACTATTGATTCAAATTGATACTGAAAAACAAGACTTTATTTATGTACCTGAAAAACCTTTTATTAATAAATTCGATGTATTTTTGCGGATCAACTCTGTTCCTCCTGAAATATTATTATCACAAAAGATTTATGCTATTTTTAAACGAAAACGTGCAATGGGAAGAGATTTTTATGATTCTGTTTTTTTGTTTGGTAAAACACAACCAAATTTTGATTATCTAAAAGTGAAAATTAAGATTAAAGACATGGATGATTTAAAAAAGAAGCTTTTACAAAAGTGTAAAGAGTTTGATTTTAATAAATTAGCAAAAGATGTAGAACCTTTTTTGTTTAATCCAGAGGATTCAAAAAAAGTTTTATTTTTTTGTGAGTATATGAAGGGCTTATAAAATGCAACTCGTAATTAATTCTTATGGTTCATATTTACAGAAAAACGGTGATTGTTTTAAAGTTAAAGTAGATGATAAAATTTCTGAAATCTCCTGCAAAAAAATATCATCAATACTCATATCCACCGCAGCTTACATCACAACTGATGCAATAAAGATGGCTATGGAAAATAATATTGACATTGTATTCATTGACGAATTTGGCGATCCTTATGGTAGAGTCTGGCATCCAAAACTTGGGAGTACTACGCTTATCAGACGCAAACAACTTGAAATAGCTGAGACTTCCGAGGGATTAATCCTGGCATTGGAATGGATTAAAACCAAGTTTGAAAATCAAATAAACCTTTTAAAAAGATTACGGGATACAAGGTCAAATAAATCAGCAGAAATTACATCTTACATTGAAAAACTTCAAAATACAGCAAATAGCCTGAATAATATATCAGGTACACTCGATGAAAATAGAGGAACAATAATGGGCATCGAAGGCAGTGGAGGAAGGACATATTTTGAAGTGTTGAGTTTTTTAATGCCCGATAGATTTAAATTTGAGGGAAGAAGCAGAAATCCTGCAAAAGATGAATTTAATTGTCTGCTTAATTATGCCTATGGGGTGCTTTACTCAAGAGTTGAAAAAGCATGTATAATAGCAGGGCTTGATCCATATGTCGGATTTATACATACAGATCATTATAATAAAAAATCGCTTGTATTTGATCTAATTGAAAATTACCGCATATGGGCTGATGAAATTGTTATAAATCTTTTTGCAGCTCGAAAAGTTAAAGTTGAACATTTTGACGCAATCCAAAATGGATTTACATTAAATAAAGATGGGAAAGTGGTTTTATTAACAGATTTTAATTCATTTATGGATGAGTCGATAAGATATAATGGTAGAAATATAAAAAGAGATAATATTATTCAATTTGATTGTCATAGGATTGCGAATGAAATGATTAAAGCACTGTAGGTGAAAGTGTTAGTGAAAGTTGAAAAAAATAATTCACACAAACAATCACCAGCACTTACACTTTCACTTTCACGGAGTCTTTATGGATAAACTTGTTTGGCTGATCTATGATATCAGCAAAAATAAAATAAGAAATAAAATCGCAAAAGCCTGTAAAAATAAGGGGTTATACAGAGTTCAAAAATCTGTTTTTCTGGGAAAATTAAATAGCAATCAGATCGATGAGCTAAAAATTATGTGCGAAGATATTATAAATCCAGAAATTGATTCGGTTTATATTTTCCCGATGTGTGAGGATGATTTTAAAAAAGTAAAATTACTTGGACAAGCATTTGATAAAGAATTAGTAACAGATGAAGTAAAGGCGTTGTTTGTATGATATAAAAGTGAAAGTGAAAAAACAAGAGGATGAATGTGAATAAAATCAATAGTGTTGAAGACCTTGATGTATTTAAGTATGCTAATGGGATTAGCTAATTCTTTAGATAGAAAGAGGTGATTAAAATTAATAATACTCCTACCATAACTTACACTTCCACCTACACATGCACTAAATTGGACACAGAATCAACTCCATTGATAACACCATCAGAGGTGATTGATCATCTTTTTTGCCCGCGATTTATTTATTATATGCATTGCTTGAAAATTCCACAGCATGAAGAGCTGCGTTATAAAGTTTTAAAAGGAAGAGCAATTCACGAGAAAAAAGAAAAAGAGAATAAAGAGTATTTACGGAAAAAGATCGGCTGCATTGATAAAGAAATATCGGTTTATCTGGCTTCTCCTAAAATCAAGGTAAGAGGTGTGGTTGATGAAATATTATATTTAGATGATGGAACATTAGCGCCGCTTGATTACAAATATGCTGAATATAAAGATTTTTTATTTGAGACGCATAAAGTTCAGTCAACTCTTTATGCACTGTTGATTCAGGAAATTTATAAAAAGGAAGTAAAAAAGGGATTTATTTGTTATGTAAAAGATAATGTAAAATTAAAAGAAGTTATTTACACGCAGCAAGATTTTGAGTATACTAAAGAAGTTATAAATGATGTTTTTAGAATTATTGACAAAGGTTTTTATCCCAAAAAAACAAAATATCAAGCGAAATGTGTAGACTGTTGTTACAAAAATATTTGTGTTTAGATGATAAGAGGTGTAACTTATTGGGAAATAGGAACTTTTTATTATTTTTGGATGTAAATGTAATTAAAAATAATATAAAATAGGAGAAAAACAATCAAAAAAAGTGGGAAAATAGCTTTACAAAAAAAACTAAAAAACGTTTATTTCTTTATAGTTAGAAACAAAGTGCAGTCGGGAACTATTATCCATTAAAACAAGGATTGAAACAATATAAATATAATAAATTGCTATATAAAAATGAAGTCG
>JACRDZ010000059.1 GCA_016212735.1 Candidatus Firestoneibacteriota bacterium
AACAAAAAACTTATAATATATTTTAATAATGAAATTGTCTGCAACCTTGATATGGATTTTCTGCATAATGGATTACCTGAACGCACTATTAGCGGATCGTGGAATCCTAAAGAGCTTGCAGATCCTGAATTAAAAAATAATCTGTCATCAAAAGTTCTGGAAAAAGTTTTACAACATGGAAATGTATGCAGCAAAGAACCTATAATAAGACAATACGATCATGAAGTTCAAGGTGGATTAGCTCTTAATCCTTATACTGGAATTAATTTCTGCGGGCCGAATAATGCTTCAATACAGGAAGTTATTCTTGGGAGCAATAAAGGTATTGCAATTGCTCATGGTTTTAATCCTGTATATAATCTTATTGATCCATATCATGGAGCTGCATCTGCAATTGATGAAGCTGTACGAAATCTTGTTGCAACAGGCGTTAATCCATCACATATTGCATTAATAGATAATTTTATTACAGGAGTACCTGATGAAAGAGTGATCGGAGAATTGGATCGTATGGTGCAGGCTTCCTATGATGTTTCAACTGCATGGAAGATTCCTTTTGTCTCAGGGAAAGATAGTTTGAGCAGTACATATAAATATCCTGATAATAGAATTATAAATATTCCGCCTGTTTTGTGCATATCAGCGTTTGCTCCTGTATATGATATTAAAAAAACTGTTACTTCAGATTTTAAAAATCCGGATAATCTTGTTTATATAGTCGGAGTGACATTACCCGAATTAGGCGGGTCGATTTATTATGATATTTTTAATACTCTTGGCGAATCTGTACCAAAAGTAAATATAAAACAAGCTCTAATAATATTTAAACGCATACATAAGATTATTTCAAACAGACTGGCAATATCATGTCATGATATAAGCGAAGGCGGTTTAGCTGTTACTCTTTCTGAGATGTGTTTTGGCGGAGACTGCGGAGTAGAAATAAATATAGATTTGATACCTAAAGCTTTAGAAATGAAACAATATGATAAAATCCTTTTCTCTGAATCATGTTCACGTTTTATTCTTGAAGTCCAATCTGATAAGAGAAAAAAGGTCGAACAAATTTTAAATGGTATCCCATATGCCTGTATTGGAAAGGTTTTAAAAGAAAAAAAGTTAACATTTAAAGCAGGTAAAAAAAATATATTAAAAAGCGATATTCAAAAACTTAAAAAAGCATGGCAAAAACCGATGAGAGAGGTGTTTGAATGAAATATACTCCAAAAGCACTTGTTCTTATTACTGACGGCGTTAACTGCAATATGGAAACTTATTTTGCACTTTCTCAAGTTGGATTTAAACCAGAATATGTGCATATTAATCAGTTGTTTTCTGGGGTGAAAAAATTAGTTAATTTCCAGCTATTGGCTTTGCCCGGAGGTTTTTCTTATGGAGATGATATTGTATCCGGAAAAATTTTGGCAAATCAACTTATATATAGACTTAGCGATATGCTTTTGAAATTTATTGAAAAAGATACTCTTATTTTAGGTGTTTGTAACGGATTTCAGGTACTTGTCAGAACAGGTATACTCCCGTTTGGAGCAGTGGGTAAACAGGATACTACCCTTGTATATAATGACTCGGATCGTTTTCAATGCGAATGGATTTCACTTGAAGTAAAAAAATCAATATGTGTTTTTACTAAAGGGCTTGAAGATAAAACAATTTTATTACCAATTGCTCATGCTGAAGGTAAGTTTATAATACGTAATGATAGTATTTATAAAAAATTACAAAACGCAGGCCAAATTGTATTTCAATATAAAGACAGAAATCCAAATGGATCTTTTGCTTCAATAGCAGGTATTTGCAATAATACAGGGAAAATATTAGGTCTTATGCCCCATCCTGAACGTAATTTTCTTGCTACACAAAATCCGAACTGGAGACGAATGCAGGGAAAATTTATTCCGCCAGGAAGTTTAATATTCAAAAATGCAAGAGAATATTTTAAATAAAGGTATTATGGAAAATAAATTTAAAAAGCTTTCAATATGCATTATATCTCAGCAATACGGTGCTTTGAATAACAAAAGTGGGGTAGGGACGTACACGAATAACATTGTGGATTATCTTTGCAAACAGGGACATTATATAACTGTACTATGTCCGGATGTTACGGAAAATACTATTTCAGATAATAATATCAGATTAATAAATATCCCTATTGCTAAATATGATTTTTCTCATGGGAAGTGGATTTCTTTTGCATATAATGCAGCCGCTCCATTAGAAGAAATATGTAAAAAAACCAGGTTTGATATTATACATTTCACTGATGCAAGAGAAGCTTTGTTCTGCAATAAAACAGATATACCATTTATCGGCACACAGAATGATTACTATTTTGCTCGATCTTCATTAAATCCGTTAATGTTCAAAAAATATTATATAGACTGGATAAAAAGATATGCTTATTATAATTTAGTAAAGTATCTAGAGGCTAAATCTTTAAAAAAACTAGATCATATAATAACGAGTTCAATGCATACAAAAGAAGTTATTAGTTATGAATATTCTATTTCAAAAAATAAAATAGATGTGGTATATAATGGAATAATAGAAAGTAATAGAGTGGCAAAACAGGTTGAAAACAAAATTGATAATAAAAAACTTGAACTTTTATTCGTTGGCGCAAACTTTCAGAGAAAAGGTCTGCCTCAACTATTAAGAGCGCTTAGTATAGTTATTAAGAAATACCCCTTAGCTACTCTGAATGTAATAGGAGAAAATCAAAATCAAAAAAATATGATTGATTTATGTGGAAGTCTTGGTATAGAATCACATGTAAATTTTTTAGGTTTTTTACCTAATGATAAAGTTCTTGAATATTTCTCAAAATCACATATTTTTGTCATGCCTTCTATTATGGAGGGTTTTGGAATAGTATTTCTGGAATCAATGGCAAGAGGTGTGCCTGTTATTGCTAGCAATACAGGAGGAATTCCTGAAGCAATTATAGATGGAGAAAATGGTTTTCTTGTAGATCCTTTTAATCATATTGAAATTGCAGAAAAAATAATAAGAATTGCTCAAGATAATAATTTAAGACAGAAATTTATAAATGAAGGTTATAAACGGGTAAAATTTTTCTCTATCGATAAAATGGTAAGTGATAATATGAAAATATATTATAAAATATTGAAATAGGAGGTGATAAATAATGTTCGTTCGTACCATTTATGCTTTAGGACAGACACAAAATGCTGGAGCTGGAACCTCAAGTGGGACTTCAGCTTTAATACAGATGGTTCCTTTAGTTCTAATTTTTGGAGTTTTTTATTTTCTTATTATTCGGCCTCAACAACAGAAACAGAAAAAACATCAGGAACTCTTATCTGGTATTAAAAAAGGAGATAATGTAGTAACTATTGGAGGAATACTTGGCACGGTTGTAGCTGTTAAAGATAATAATATTGTTACGCTGGAAATAGCTTCAGGAGTAAAAATCGATGTGTTAAAAAAATCAGTATCATATTTACAGGATAATGTATTAGTAGAAAATAAATAAAGGAAAACGCCTCGTCAAATAAATCTATACCCAAGCTAATCAGGTTTGCGAAATTTAGAACGAACAGATGTGCTTCAGATTGGAACGATATTCATTCGCAAAACCGCAGGCGTAGCTTTGAGCTACGTTGAGGATTTTGCGAATGAATATCGTTTCAAGATGGGGTACAGATGACGTTATAAATTCGCAAACCTGATTAGCTTGGGTATAGATTAGACGAGGCATTTTTGCAAGTTACTGTTTGATTTAAAAATACAATATTACTTTTAATCCTTGATTATTACCACCCGGATTATTTTTTATATCATTCCATAAATCATCTAAATTATATTTATGTTTTTTAGGTGTTCCAGCTGTTTTCTTAAATCTTTCCTCTACCTCTATTGGTATTAATTGACCTATTCCATATATAAATTCAAACCTTTCAAATCTATAGTTCATACTGAAATTTAGACCTCCTAATATTGCTTTTTTATAATCCAATATAAGGTTCTCTTCATCCAATTTTCCTATTTTAACAAAAGGTAAAGGTGTCCAATGGTCAAAATTACCAGAAGGGTTAATAATAATATATTGAAGCCCTCCTCTTATAGTAAGTCTTTCA
>JACRDZ010000060.1 GCA_016212735.1 Candidatus Firestoneibacteriota bacterium
AATAGTAGAAAATCAAGATAGATATAATTGCTATAGTTGAAGCAATTATAAAAAATGTGGTTTTATCCTGCATTATACCAAATGCCCCACCGCTGTTTTTAATAAAAGTAATATGAAAAATATTATTAATAACTGGAATAGATTCACCAGGAAACATGTTTGTCTTAATATAATATTTTGTAAACTGATCTATGGCTACAACAATTGCAGCAATAATAATAAAAAACATAAAAATTACCTTTATTTTATAATTTTTTCTTTATTTAATATATCACTGCATCTTGGGCATAAGATTGAACCTTTATCTTTATCAACTTTTTCATCATATTTCCAGCATCTAACACATTTATCTCCAGGAGCTTTTTCTACCTGTATTTTATATAATATCTGTTCTTCCTGAGGCGGCAAAAATTCTTTAGATATTTCTTCTATGGAAACTTTAGAAACAATTAAAATATCAACAAGTTCATCTGCAAAATTATTTAATATTTCAAATAAATTTTTATCTGCGATTTTTAATATTACATGACTGTCAAGAGAATGTCCAATGACTTTGTTTTTCCGTGCTTCTTCAAGATAGACATTAATTCTGTTTTTTATGTCCAGGATAGTATTCCATTGTTTATGTTCATCATCAGATAAAATATATTTTTCTTCAAGATGCGGGAAAGAAGCTAAATGAATGCTTTCTTCCATATTTTCTGTTTTTGGGAGATGCTGCCAGATTTCTTCAGATGTATGTACAAGAACAGGAGCCATAAGACGTGTTAATGTAACTATGATTATATAAAGAGCAGATTGTGTTGAACGACGTCTGATTGAGTCACTTGATTCTATATATAGTCTGTCTTTAATAATATCAAGGTAAATTGAACTCATTTCATTTGCACAGAAATTTTGTAAACCATGATAGAAATTATGAAATTCATATTTATCATAAGCAAGAGTACTGTGTCTAACAAATTCCTGGAGTTTAAAAAGAGCCCATTTATCCAGTTTTTGCAGTTCATTATAAGGTAATAAATCTTTATTTGGATCAAACTCATTAAGATTACCAAGTATGAATCTGGCTGTATTTCTGATTTTTCTGTAAGCTTCAGAAAGACGGGTTAATATTTCATCTGAAATTCTTATATCTTCCTGATAATTTTCAGATGAAACCCATAAGCGTAGAATATCTGCTCCATATTTTTTAATTACTTCCTGGGGAGATACAACATTTCCAAGCGACTTGGACATTTTTCTCCCTTGTCCATCAACAACAAAACCATGTGTAAGTACTCTTTTATAAGGAGAAGTTATATTTGTAGCAGTAGCTATCAGCATTGTACTGTGAAACCATCCTCTATGCTGGTCACTTCCTTCCAGATATAAATCAGCTGGCCAATCCAATCCATAACGTTTTTTGTTCTTGAGCACTGCTTCATGGCTAGCACCAGAATCAAACCAGACATCAAGAATATCATTTTCTTTGCGGAAAGAGTGTGATCCGCATTTAGGACACGTAAGTTCTCCCGCATAAATCTCTTTTATGGATTTTTTAAACCATACATCTGATCCTTCGGTTTTTGTTAGTTCTTTAACTCTTTCTATAAAAGCATCATTAAGAACTGCTTCATTGCATTTTTCACAATATATTGCAGGAATTGCAACACCCCATGCCCTTTGTCTGGAGATACACCAATCAGGGCGATCTTTAATCATATTGGAAATTCTGTCTATGCCCCAGCGGGGTATCCATTCAACTGTTCGGAGATTTTCCAGAGCTTTTTTTCTTAATTCGTTTTGATTATCCAGAGATACGAACCATTGTGCCGTAGCTCTGAATATAACAGGATTTTTGCATCTCCAGCAATGCGGATAACTATGAGAAATTGACTCCTGTGCAAGTAATTTGCCTTTATTTACAAGTTCCTGAATAATTAATGTATTAGCTTTAAATACATTTTTTCCGGAATATTCCGGAACTTCATCTGTAAATCTTCCTTTGCTGTCAACTGGGGAAAGTATTGGAAGATTATATTTCTGTCCGGTTTCATAATCTTCCTGACCGTGTCCAGGAGCTGTATGTACACATCCTGTCCCTGTTTCAAGTTCAACATAGGAAGCAAGAACTATTTGTGATTCTCTATTTACAAATGGGTGTTGTGCTTTAATTCCCTCTAAAGCCTTACCCTTTATCTCTCCCAGTGTTTTATATTTATTAATACCGAATTTTTCCATACATTTGTCCATTAATTTCTGGGCGAGAATATATATGTTGTTATTTGTTAAATCTTCGACAAATACATATAATGCTTCGGGATCTAAAGCTATAGCTGTATTTCCAGGCAATGTCCAGGGAGTTGTAGTCCAGATAACTATGGAAACATCTTTTTCAGGCAAGGAGGAAAAAATATTTTTTATGTTTTTATAAGGTATATTAAACGTTACATAAACAGAAGGAGATGTATGATCATTATATTCTACTTCTGCTTCAGCCAGAGCTGTCTGGCATGTAAAACACCAGTAAATCGGTTTATTGCCCCTGTAAACATATCCTTTTTTTACCATTGACTGAAATTCTTTGATAATTGCCGCTTCATATTCATAATCCATAGTTAAATATGGACGTTCCCAATCACCATAAACTCCAAGTCGTTTAAATTCTTCTCTCTGTATTCCTACAAAATTTTCCGCATAAATTTTACATTTTTTACGGATTTCCAATATATCGGTATTTTCATTATCTTTACCAAGAGATTTCATTACCTGATGTTCAATAGGGAGTCCATGACAATCCCATCCCGGAATATAAGGAGCATCAAAACCATTCATGGAAAAGAAACGGACAATAATATCTTTAAGTATTTTATTAAAAGCAGTCCCCAGATGAATATTCCCATTTGCATACGGAGGCCCATCATGCAATATAAACATATCTTTACCTATGGAACGATTACGCAAATTCTGATATATATTTTTATTATTCCAAAATTTTAATATTTCAGGTTCTTTTGTTGCCAGATTTGCTTTCATTTGAAAATTAGTTTTTGGTAAATTAAGAGTTTTACTGTAATCTTCCATATTTTTTATATTACTCCTTTTTTGGATGCAAATTTTTGATGTATAAAAACATATTAATTGTTTTGCTTTTAAAACATTAAAATGGGTATTAGATAAAAAAGTCTACTATACACCTTATAAAATGTCAACCCATTTATCCCCTTCATGGTTAAGATTGACATTTAATATATAATTTACTATGATATATAAAATTATTAACTGTATCTCTAGAACATAAACTAAAAGGAGAAATAATATAATCATGAATAAGTCTTTTAAAATTGCTGTAATTCCTGGAGATGGGACAGGACCTGAAGTTATAAATGAGGGACTGAAAGTACTAAATGCAGTCTCAAAAGTTGAAAATTTTAAATTAGAGACAGTAAAATACGATCTTGGAGGGGAAAGATATTTAGAAACTGGAGAGACTCTTCCCGAAAGTATATTAGAAGAATTAAAAAAATTTGATGCTATTTATCTTGGTGCAATAGGACATCCTGATGTGAAACCCGGGATACTTGAAAAAGGTGTTTTGCTTGCATTAAGATTTGCACTTGATCAATATATTAATTTACGTCCGGTTAAACTTTATCCTGGTGTTGACACTCCACTTAAAGACAAAAAACCCGAAGATATAGATTTTGTAGTTGTTAGAGAAAATACCGAAGGGCTTTATACAGGTTCAGGTGGATTTTTGAAAAAAGGGACACCTGACGAAGTTGCAATTCAGGAGTCTATTAATACACGCAAAGGAGTAGAGCGCTGTTTAAAATTTGCATTTGAATTAACAAGAAAAAGAAAAAAGGATAATAAATTAACACTTTGTGGAAAAACTAACGTTCTTACCTATGCTTTTGATCTCTGGATGCGCGTATTTAATGAAATGGCAAAAGATTTTCCAGATATAAAAACAGATTACGCTCATGTTGATGCTACATGCATGTGGATGGTGAAAAATCCGGAATGGTTCGATGTAATTGTTACTGATAACATGTTCGGAGATATTATTACAGACCTTGGAGCTATGATTCAGGGTGGGATGGGTATTGCCGCTGGCGGTAATATTAATCCTTCAGGAACATCAATGTTTGAACCTATAGGAGGTTCCGCACCTAAATATACGGGACAAAATATTATTAATCCCCTGGCAGCTATTTGTGCAGGACAGATGATGATTGATTATCTTGGACTTTCGCAAGCTGCATTGAGAATTGAAAAAGCTGTAATGAAAACAGTTAAAGAAAAAATTAAAAGTTTATCTGCTGGAAAGATGGGGTTTTCAACAACTCAGATAGGCGATATTGTAGCTAAGTTTGCAGTAGAATAAAAATGAATAAAAAAAATATTATAAATTATTGTTGCAAAACTATTTTTATATTTTTTGTTATACAAATATATTTTTACAAATCTCTTTTATTGGCAAATGACGAAAATACTTCTTTGGATATTATAATAAAAGACATACCAGTTAAAAATAAACCCTTTTTTTATCCATCCGGTTTAACTACAGATAAATATGGAAACATTTTTATTGTTGATTCTATAAATGCTCGCATTCTGGTTTTTAGTGAATCCGGAGAATTTAAGTATATTATTGGGAAAAAAGGCATGGCAGAAGGTGAATTGTCTGTCCCATGGGGTATATGTATAGATAATCACGATAATTTATTAGTAACAGATATTGGACAGCACAAAATTCATGTTTTCGATCTTCAAGGTAAATTCCTGGCACAGTTTGGGGGTAAAGGTTCAGGAAAAGGTAAATTTAATATACCTTCTTCAATAACAACAGATAAGGATGGATATATATATGTTCTGGATACAGGGAACAGTTTGGTTCAGGTAATAAAAAATAAATTCCTTTTTCAATTTGGAGCGTATGGGAGTAAAGATGGAGAATTTATAAACCCAAGAGTAATAAAAGTTGGAAGCTATGGATTTATATTTGTTGTAGATACAGGAAATTCGCGCATTCAGTTTTTTACTCCAAAAGGAGTTTTTGTAAAAAAATTTGGTATAGCAGGTACTCTAGAAGGTAACTTTTCTAAACCTCAGGGAATTGCTATGGACAATGAAAAAAATATTTATGTTGCAGATGGAGAAAATAATCGTATTCAGGTATTTAATAGTTCTGGTAAATTTTTATTTACATTTGGGAAAGAAGGGAAAGAACCGGGTCAGTTTAATATTCCGGGGAATTTAGAATTTTATCTGGATAAACTTATAATTGCAGATATAAAAAATAAGCGTATACAGGTTTTTAAAAATATATTTCAGGATTATGTAAAATGTATATTTTGTCATCAAAATAAAGAAGAACTTCTTAAAAATTCTAAAATAATCCATCCTCCTTTTAAAGAAGCTTGTGAAGAATGTCATAATAAACATAAAAACGAAAAAATAATAGTTTTTCAAAATCCCGGATTAGTTGCTCAGGGAAATGAACTTTGCTATAACTGTCATTCTGGTATACATAACAATATCCCAGTAAAAAAATCCAGATGTATAGATTGTCATTCCCCTCATGCTGCAAACACACCAAAACTTTTAATAGGAGAGCACATTACTTATACAAAATGCATTAGCTGCCATAAAAAATGAAAAATTTTTTATTAAATTGATAACCACTAAAAATTAATTAGATAAATTTTATTTTTTATGATAAAATTCTTACATTAAGAATAATGTAAAATAAATTAAGGAGGTACTTAAAATGTTTAATAAGGAAATGAATATAAACCCGAATAGTATATTACAAATACATCGATTTACAATTAATGAATATTACCATTTAGCGAAGGCAGGTATTTTACAAGAGGATGATAATGTTGAGCTTATTGAAGGGAGGATAATTGATATGACACCCATAGGAAGTAAGCATGCAAGTTGTGTAAAGCGTATTATGGAATTATTAATTAATAGATTACAAAAAAAAGCAACTATTGGTGTACAAGATCCTATTGATTTAAATGAACAAACTGAACTAGAGCCTGATATAACTATTTTAATAAAACGTGCTGATTTTTATGCAGAACATCATCCTCGTCCTGAAGATGTATTATTAATTATTGAAGTAGCAGATTCTTCTCTTGAATATGATAAAACAGTTAAAATCCCATTATATGCAAAAGCTAATATACAAGAAGTATGGTTGATTAATTTAATAGAAAATATTATTGAAATATATCGTAATCCATCACAAATAGGATATAAATTTTATGAGAAAGCTTCTAAAGAAGATACAATTTTTCCATTATGTTTTCCTGATATTAATATAAAAGCATCAGAAATAGTTGGATGAATGAAGAATTTATCAACTTATGACAAACATATAATTTAATATC
>JACRDZ010000061.1 GCA_016212735.1 Candidatus Firestoneibacteriota bacterium
ATTATTTTTTGTCTTGCAACATTATGTTTAACCATTTACCTGTCTCCTTTCTTTAATAATTTTATATATAAAAAGCAAATAGCATGCCAAATATTTGCGAGTATAAAAAAATCATATAATTCAAAAGAAATAATATTGTTTTAGAAAATTTATAAAATTTTAAACAGTATTTACATGCAATAATTGCACACTATTTTTGTAAATTTTTATTATAATTCTGTAATATACTGAAGCGAAGTCATAAATTCGCATTTTTTCGGTGAGGATTGAGCATCGAGAGCAAGGCGCGAAGGCGAGAAATAGTCTTGCACTATTTCGAACCTGAGCAACACAGCTATCGATGTTCAAGACCAGCGCAAAAATGCGAATTTATGACTTCGCTTCAGTATAATATGATAAATATGAAAAATATAGTTTATTTTTTTATAATTTTTTGGTTATTTTTAATATCCATCCCTGCTTCTGCTCAGGAAGAGATTGATTTACTAAATCATAAAGCACAAAAATATATAAAGCAAAACGATCTATCAAATGCGATTTTAACTTTACAGGAAATAGTTAATCGTGTTCCTGATAATCCTGAATATTTAAATGATCTGGGGGCAATATATGCAGAGTACGGGAAATATATTTTAGCTCAAGAAACATTTCAAAAAGCAATTACAATTGCACCTAAATTTATAAAATCCTATAATAACCTGGGATTGGTGTTTATTAAGCAGGGGAAATTCATTCAGGGAATAAAAGTTCTTGAAGATGGTAAAAAAAAGGATATTAATTATCCTAAAATATACAGCAATCTGTCTCTGGCATATTATGAAATAAAAATGATTTATAAATCACTTGATACTCTGGAAGAAGGTTTCAGAAATTGTCCTTTTGATATAGATATTATCTTCAGTTTAGCTGCACTATATGATCAAATGGGATGGAAAAACCTTGCATTGGATAAATACAGGCTTGGTCTTATAAAAGATCCAGATAATCTGCAAATATTAACAAATCTAAGTGCTTATTATATAAAAAACGAACTGTTTGAGGAATCCATTATTTACTTAAATAAAATTATTTCAATTTCACCAGAATATGCAAAAAAAGGACATGTTAATTATTATCTTGGGTATTGCTATTTAAAACGAAATAAATATAAAGAAGCAGAGAAATACTTTAAAAAGGAAATTGCAGATTTTCCGGATAATATAGAAGCACATTATCAGTGTTATTGCATTTATAGAGATACAGGGTTTATTTCCAAAGCATTATTGAAGTATAATGATATAAAAAAAATCGATCCAGATTACAATTTTTTAACTGAACAGCTCCCACCTATAAAACGAATTAGAGAATATTCCATATTTCTTAAAAAAGAACCGAACAGCATTAAGTATAAACTCAATTTAGCAGAAGACTATTTTAAACTCGGAGTTTTAAACGAAACATTAAAACTGGTTAATTCAGTTTTAAAAAAAGAAAAAGATAATATTAACGCTCTTTTTCTTGTAGGTCTTGTAAATCAAAAACGTGGAAATCTGGAGAAAGCAAAAGATATTTTTGAATATACTGCAAAAAAATATCCTGATAACCCGGAAGTTCATTTCTATTTGCGTAATATATATCGTGATGATAAGGTTCTAGATATTGATGTTATGCGTGAAAATATTCGGGTGAAAATAAAAAATGATAGAGAAAATCCAGTATTACATTATGAATATGGAAAAATTTTCGAAAAAAAGGGATTATTGGATTATGCTATTTTAGAATATTTAGATGTTTTAATTTATAAAAAAGATTTTATTGAAGTATATCCAGCATTAATTGATATATATTTACAAATTAGTGAATCTGGTAAAGCATTGAAATTAGCTGAGCAAATGCTTGGAATATTTCCGGATAATGAACTTAGTTATTACAATTCAGGGAAAGTTTATTATTTTACTAATAATCTCTTTTCAGCAGAAAAAGATTTAAATAAAAGTCTGGAAATCAATCCGGGCAATATTGAAACCAATAATTTACTCAGAAAAATTTATCAGGACAAGAATCAACTGGAGAATGCGCTAAAAAAAGTTAATTTTATATTATCAAAAAATCCATCTTTTGAGTTTTCGGATAAAGATTTAAATATAGAAAAAAAAGTAATAGAATATCAAATTTTAGCTTCTTTAGATGTCACCAGTAATCTGTCTATATTTTTAAAACTGGGAGAAACGTATCTTGAAATCGGTGAAACCAAAAAAGCTTTAATTTTAACAGAAAAAGCACTGGAAAAATTCCCGGATAATATTAATTTATTTCTGCTTAAGGGGAAGATTATGTATTTAGAAGAAAATTTTGTTGAAGCAGAAAAAATATTTAATAAGTGTTTTAAGCTTAATCCGCAAAATCCGGATGTGCTTTTTTATTTAAGGAATATATATAGAGACCATGGGGAGAAAGATAGAGCTATAGCTATACAAAATGAAATTTTAAGATTAAATCCTGAATACAAATTCCCTTTTTATAAATATCTTAGACAAAAACAAATAATAGAAGAATATAATATACTTATAACTTTATATCCTGATAGACCGGATTTGTATTATAGTCTGGGATATAGTTATTATGCAGCAGGGGCTATTTATCAGGCTGAAAAATATTTAAAGATGTGTCTTTTAAAAGATAAAACTCATAAAGATGCAATTGAGCTTTTAAAATATATTTCGTTACTAAAAAAAGAGGAACTGTTTAACATTTCAAAAGATGTAATTATTGGTGCAAAACATATATTATTAAAAACATTAGAAGAAGCTAAAGAAGTGAAAAAATTATTATTAAATGGTGAAAAGTTTGAATCTTTAGCAAAGATAAAATCCTATGATGAACATTCTGCTAAAAATGGAGGAGATTTAGGTGTATTTAATCGAGATGAATATCTGGATGAATTTGTAAAATCTATTGAAAAATTAAAAGTAGGAGAAATAAGCAATATAATTAAAACCAGATTGGGATATCATATCATTATGCGTACGAGATAAATTAAAAGGAGGGATTATGACAAAAATTAAAATCTGCGGTATAACGAATAGGATAGATGCTTTAGGTTGTGCATCTTTAGGTGTAGATGCAATTGGTTTTATTTTTGCACCCGGACCCAGACAGATTACATCAAAAGAAGCAAAAAAAATAATTCAAGTTTTACCTCCTTATATTACTACTGTTGGTGTATTTGTAAATGAGACTGCGGAAAAAATAAATGAAATTGTTAATTTCTGCAAATTAGATATTGTTCAATTGCACGGTCAGGAACCACCGGAATACTGCAAAAAAATTACCGGAAGAATAGTAAAAACGTTTCATATAAAAAATAAAGAAAGTCTTAACCCGATTTCATTATATGCTGCATCAGCTATTTTACTTGATACTTATTCAGAGAAAAAGCAGGGTGGTACAGGGGAAAATTTTAACTGGGAATTAGTATCAGATCTTCATTTAAAATATTATATTATATTAGCCGGAGGATTAACTCCTCTTAACGTGGATAAAGCTATTAGCATAGTTAATCCATATGCTGTTGATGTATCAAGCGGTGTTGAAAAATCTCCAGGTAAAAAAGATTTTAATAAAATGAAAGAATTTGTAGAAAAAGTTCGAGCACAATATAAATAAAATATTATTTCAGCATAGTTTTTGAAATAAAATTTAAATAAAAACTTGACATTTAAATAATAAATTGATATATTATTTAAAATTTAGTTGGAAGGAGGGTCTTGTTTAAAAATATTTTTTGATAAAAAACAACAATTCTTGTTTAATTTTATTTTATTGAGGTGTGTACTATGACGAATAACTCTAACGCTACATTAGGTGAAAGAATAAAAAATACTAGATTAAAAAAACGCGTAACACTTGAAGAAGTTGCAAGAGAGACAAATTTAACTCCAAGTTTTCTTTCTCAAATAGAAAGAAATATAGCTTCTCCATCAGTTGATTCATTACGTAAAATTGCACAAGCTCTTGGAACAAAAGTTAGTTTATTTTTTGAAGAAAATAATAGTAAAGGTCTTGCTTTTTTTCGAAAAAAACAAGTTGAAATTATCCCTGCTGATTTAAAAACAAATACAGTCAGATTAATAAATGATGTTTTTAATATTAATCTTCATCCTTTTTTAATTGTTTTATCTGCTGAATCTAAAAGTGAAAAGGAACTCCCTTCTCATGACAATGAAGAATTCGGAATGTTAATAAAAGGGAAAGTCCTTCTTACTATGGATAATTCTTCGCATATTATGGATGAAGGAGACTGTGTTTATCTAACTTCTCCAGGAAAACATAAACTTACTAATCTTAATAATTCAGTTGCTGAAATATTATGGATTTATTGCAGTAAACTCTAATCTTGTTATACTATATGGAAGAAATTGGTAAAATTATAGAAATAAAAGGTGATTTTGCTATTATTAAAATGGAATCCAAAGAGCAATGCAAGAACTGTGGACATTGTATTTCTGTAAGTACCTTTGATGGATTTATTATGGAAATCAATAATAATATCAAAGCACATGTTGGGGATCGTGTAAAAATAAGCATACCAGAAAAAACAATATTATATGCTTCATTTATAGTATATTTTATTCCATTGGTGTTTATTTTTATAGGATATTTTACTGGAGTATATTTTGCAGATTTTTTTCATTTTAATATTTCTTTAGAAACTGCTGGTATTATAGCCAGTATATCTGGATTATTTATTTCATTAATTTTCATACGTAAATTTGAGATAAAAACCAAAGATAAAAATAATTTCCTTCCAAAAATCATAGAAATTTTACCCGATACTAATACTACAACAAAGTAGTGTTAGGTAAAACCCTTATTTTTCTCTCTCTTCCTGTTTTTCTTCATTTTGTTCTTTTAATTCCAGTTCATCTATATCCTGTTTTTCTTCATTTTTACCTGTGCTATCTGTTTTTATTTTATATGCTTTTTTAAAATTTACACCAAAATTGTCTATTGTAATACCCTGTAAATCAGATTGTTTAATTATCTTTTGTGTTTTTGTAAATAAAAAAATCCATGGTGCTTCCTGTAAAATCGTATTTTCTAATTCAATATAAGTTTTAAATTTCTTTTCCTCGTCTTTGCTTTCCAATGCAGAAGTAAAAAGAGAATCAACAACACTATTACTATAAAATCCATAATTACCTGAAATTCTCTTATTACTTGTTGAAAATGATTTTTTTAAAATACTAAGATTATTGTGCTGCGAAGGAATATATGTAAAAGAATTAAGAATAAACGAAAATGGTGTTGTGTCTTCAAGCATTGCAAGTAATTCAGATTCCTTTTTGCTCTTTAATTGCAAAGCAACACCCACATCCATAAGATTTTCCTGCAGTTTTTCAGCAATTATTTTATATGTATTCGAACCTTCAGGATAGATTAAATCAAATTTCTGGCTGAAATATGTTTCGAATTTGTTCTCTTCCAGCATTTTTTTTGCATCCTGTGGATTATAAGTATAAGGGAATTTAATTAATGTACTGTCATTTGTACTGTCAAAATAAACAGGTAAAATGGTTCTGCTTAAAAATACTTCATCCAGATTTTGTTTGTAAAATTCTCTGTCTATAGCATAATTTAATGCCTGTCGGATTTTTAAATCATTAAAAGGAGAATTTGAGCAGTTAATGGAAACATAGTATATTGTTGAAAAACTCGATTTCACAATATCAGTATCACTTTTTATTAAAGACCCGTCAGCATGGTAGTAATCCAGTTCTTTTGAAAGAAATTTCTGATATTCAATTGTTGGATCAGATATTATATTAAATTCTATCTTATCAAAAAATACGTCTCCTGCAAAATAATCCTGATTCTTTTCTAATAGTATTTTATCTTCAGTTTGACTCAGCAGTTTGAATGGACCTGTTCCAACAGGATTTTTATAAGATAATATTTCGCCTTTTTCCTCCAGAGATTTGTAAGAAAAAACTGAAGTATTTATTTCTGCAAGATTTTTCAGAAAGTCAGGGTCTTCATTGTTAAGTGAAATCTGCAAAGTAAAATCATCAAGAACTTCAATCCCTTCTATATCAGATTTTCTGTCTTTATACTCGCTGACACCAGTAATAGATTTTAAAAGATTTCTTGCTCCATACTGCGGTCCATTTAATATTTCATATTGCCATGAATTTTTAACATCATTTGCAGTTAATATTTCACCATTATGAAACTTAATATTTTGTTTTATATTGAAAATCCATATTTTACCATCTTTTGATACATTCCATGTTTCAGCAATAGAGGATTTAACAGCACCTGATGAATCGAAATAAACTAATCTATCAAGAATATGTGAAAGAAGTTCTTTTTCTTCACTTGTATAACTTAAAGACGGATCAAATGTTTTTGGTGCAAATTTAATAGGAGCGTGCAAAATAACCGGTAATTTCTCCTGTATTGATGTTTCACCCGGGATTATACTGCTTGAGTACAATAATGCGCGCAGTCTTCTTGTCTTCTCCATTTCTGTATTTATTATGAAGAAAGTCGTTCCTTCTTCTCCATCAATAAAACGTAAATTAAGAAAGATACTTTCACCAAGATCAAGCATATCTCCAAGAATCATTACATCAGCTTTTAGTTTATTACTTAGCACTGTTGTAACTTTTTCAGGCAGGAAATTATTAGTATCAGAAAGTCCAAAATCGTTTAAAGTTTTTACAATCTTTTCTTTTTTTATCAATTCAACTGAAGAAGTTCTGGCTATTTTTGACTGTAATAAATCATAAATCATATTAGTAAAATACTGCTGTTCATTTTTTGGATTATAAATCGGCAGGATAGCCAGTTTATGCCAGCGTTTTACAGCATAAACTCTATCTCCTATTTCCACTTTTTTATCAGCTTCCAAAGAAGAAATTTCTGCAATACTCAGTGTTTCTCTTAAAGTTTTTATTTTTAGCTTACCTATCTTTTCTTCTATTTTACCGGCAAACTCATTTCGAATAGGATGTTTTATATCCTTACCCTCTCTAACAATATCAAATTCTATATCCATTGTAACACCATGTTTTCTGCCAAGATCAATATATAAATCATTATCTTTAATATGGATAACATAACCGGATATTTCTGGAATTATTTCGGATATTTTACCTGCTGTTTTATCAATAAACTCAATAATATTGGCTGGATGAGAAATATCCTCTTCCTGAGCAGTAATGTGCAATGAAGCAATAAGATTATAAAATATACAAATTGCGATAATTAATAATAAAAACCTGTACTTTCTCAAATTATATCTCCCATATGTAAATTCTATTTTATTTTATTCTGCACTGAATTAATAAGTCCTATAAATGCGTCCTGAAAAGCTTTAATTCCATCATTATGAATTTTTCTGCATACTGTTTCTATATCTATATCAAGTTCTTTTAATTTACCAAGCTTTTCTCTAGCACCTTCAATATTCTGTTCTATAGTTAGAGACGGATTTCCATGATCTATAAACGCCATAAGAGTATTATGAGGTATTGTATTAATACTACCTTGACCTATAAGTTCATCAACATATTTCACATCACTGTAACTGGAATTCTTTGTACTTGTTGACCCCCACAAAATCCTCTGAACATTGCCTCCTTTTGCTTTTATAAGAGAAAAGTGTTTATCAGAAAATAACTCTTTGTATTTTGCATAAATCAATTTAGTGTTTGCTACAGCAATATTTCCTGTCAATTCTTTTATTATCATTTTTTTATTTGGATCCGATTCTTTATTAAACATTTTATTAAACTCTTCATCAATATATGTATCTATTCTGCTTATAAACACACTTGCAACAGAGTTTATATCTTTCAGGCTTTTACCTTTATTTATTCTATCTTGTAATCCCTGAATATAAGCCATCTGTGAATCTTCATATTGAGTAATAGAAAAAATTAAAGTTATATTTATATTTATTCCCTGTGCAATTAATTTGCGAATTGCCCGCAAGCCTTCTTCTGTAGCAGGTATTTTTATCATTATGTTTTTGCGGTTTAAAGCAGAAAAAAGCCTTTCTGCGTCTTCCAGAGTTTTTTCTTCATTATGAGCGTATTCTGGAAGCACTTCAAGACTGACATATCCATCCTGATGCCAGCTTTTTTCATAAACATCAAGAAGAGCATCTGCTGCCCATGCAACATCCTGTAAAGTAAGTTCATCATAAATTTCTAATGCTGATTTGTTTTTAGTTTTCAAGTAGGATATATCATTATCATAACTGCCCGTATTAATAGCTTTTTCAAAAATGGAAGGATTTGTAGTAATTCCCAATATACCCTGATTAAACAATTTCTTAAGCTCACCATTAGTAATCAATCCTCTTTCAATGTTATCATACCAAGGACTCTGCCCTAATTGATAAAGTTTTTGCAAATTGTTTATATTCATTTTTTCCCCTTTTTTAAGATTTTATATTACATACAAATTATAAATATAAATATATTA
>JACRDZ010000054.1 GCA_016212735.1 Candidatus Firestoneibacteriota bacterium
CCGTTATCAATTTTCGTAACGAGGTCGAGCGAAAAGCTTATAGGCAAGGCCGCAGGAGTAAAACGTACTCTTCAGCAGTACATTTTATTCCGAGAACGAAGCATATAAGCTTTGCAGCCGACCGCAGTAGAAAATTGATAATGGGATAGGCTCTTATTGCTAAATAACATTTTTTACTTGAATTAATTTAAAAATATATTTAATATAACCTATTGAGTAAGTAAGCGTTCAGGTGTTAGGTTTCAATAATCAGAAAAATGGTACTGTCAAAAGTAAAATTAAAAGGATGCTTTTATGAATGAAAGTATTTTTGTAATAGGACATAAAAGTCCGGATACAGACTCAATATGCGCTGCAATATGTTATGCAAGGTTTAAAAAGGCTAAAGGAGAAGCTAACGTTATAGCTGCCCGTGCCGGCAGTATAAATCATCAAACGGAATTTGTTCTTAATTATTTTAATGTCCAGGCTCCTTTGTTTTTATCTGATGTTGTTCCAAAAGTAAATCAGGCTATGACAAAAAAAGTTATTTCATGCAATAAAGAAACTTCTCTAAAAGATTTGATAAAAACAATGGAAGAAAAGAACGTAAGGTTAATACCTATTCTGGTTAGACTAAGTATTCCATCTTATAAAGTAGCGCAGAATTATGACGGATATCTATCACAGGATAAGTATCTTCTTGATATCCGGGTTAAAATTCTAAATGCTTATAACAGAGGATTGGTAGTTTTAAATGATGATAAACAATTAATATGAAATCACCGACAGCAACACGAATGGATAAACAAATGATGGAGAAACTCAATAAGATTGCTGATTTAGACTTAGACAAATATGCAGACGAGTTACTTAGAGCAGGGACAAACTTATATGGACGTACACCTGAGGAATTGATTTTAAATGACTTTAAAGAATATAAAGAAGGCAAAATATTTTTCGGTGTTGGACAGATGGAAGTTGTTGGTTTATTAGAATTTGAAAAGATAAAAACACAAATACTGGAAAAACTAATAGAAATAAGAAAAAATAAAGGGTATCATTTCATAGGGCTTATGGTAACTGATATTTCAACTACAGGCAGTTTATTCTTATTTGATGGAGAACAAAATCTATGCCTATGTATTGGGTATCCTATTATAGAACCTCATATTGCTGAATTAAAAGATATTCTTTCCCGTAAAAAGCAGTTATTGCCTCATCTTTTGACGGTTTTTAAAGAAGCTAAACCATAAATATGAATAAAATTAAGTCTTTTCTTGAAACTTCATTTTTAGACTGGGATGGCAAAATCTCATCAGTTATTTTTTTATGCGGCTGTAATTTGCGTTGTATTTATTGTCATAATTATAAACTTGTTTTATATCCGCATGAGTTACAGGATATTTCATGGGATAAAATCATAAATTATTTATTATCTCATAGAAAATGGATTGACGGTGTTTGTATAACAGGAGGAGAACCCTGTTTATATAATAACCTGGAAAATCTAATAAGAGAAATAAAAAATAACAAATTATTGGTTAAGTTAGATACTAATGGATTTTTCCCTGAAATACTAATTAAATTGATAGGTCTGAAATTAATAGATTTTGTTGCAATGGATATAAAAGCGCCTTTAGAAAATAAAATATATATGCGTATTACAGGCAAAGAAGATATTGATATTGATAAAATTAAAAAAAGTATAATGATTTTACAAAATTCTTCAATAGAATATGAATTTAGAACAACTGTAGTCCCGGACATTGTGGGAAAAGAGGAAGTAAAAAATATCGCAAAAATGTTAGATAAGAACGATAAATATGTTTTACAAAATTTTAATCCTATTAATGCACTTTCCGAAGAGCTTCGCAAAGTGAAACCGTATACAAAAGATGAAATGATATTATTTCAAGAAAACTGTAAAAATTTTGTTAATAATTGTATAATAAGATGAGTTTAATTATGATAAATAATGATAATAATGCAGAAGAAAAAAATAAAAGCAGCCGTTTAACAAAAATAATATTATTATGGTTTGTATTGGTTTTAATTATAGTTCTTGCTTACATATTTAAACTTAACAAAAAAATATTTACATCTATTATAATTCTTTATGGACTTGTAACTCCAATATTCACAGGGATAATCGCCACTTTGAGTGTTTGGATTGCGGCTATTCCCTGGATTGGTCCATTATTGATTAAAATAATTTCTTTACCAATGTACTGGCTGCTTAATGGAATAGCTTCTCTCTGGTCTATAATATTTGTTGCAAAAGGAGAAAGCAAAAAAGCTGTTGATGCGAGAATATTGACAATAGTATTTTTTGTCGGGTTTTTACTTGGATATGTGTTAGGTAAGATATTTTAAGGAGGTCTTATTTGTGGATAAACCTATTATTGCAATAACTATGGGGGATCCTTCAGGAATTGGTCCTGAAATTATTGCTCGTGCTCAATCCTTTTTTTCTAAAGAACAAGACTATAATACAATAGTAATAGGAGATGCTGATGTTTTAAAACAGCGGATAGATATGTTTAATATTGATGGAAAAGTAAACATAATATCTGCTATTGAAGAAGGTTTATTTACTCCGGGATTTATAAATGTGCTGGATTTAAAAAATGTTAATTTATCAAAACTTATAATCGGAACAGTACAGGAAATGTGCGGGAAGGCTTCTGTTGAATATATATATAAGGCAGTAGAATATATTAAAGAAAATAAAATACATGCTATGGTTACTGCTCCTATTAATAAAGAAGCTATTAACAAAGCAGGATTTTTTTATGCTGGACATACAGAACTTCTATCAAGAATTACAGGTACCAAGAAATTTGCCATGATGCTGGCAGGAGAAAAATTGAGAGTAGTTCTTGTAACTACACATTTAGCAGTAAGTAAAGTTGGACAGAATATTACAATAAAAAAAATAGAGGAAAAAATAAAACTCACAGATGATTATTTAAAAAAATATTTTGCGATTAAAACCCCAAAGATCGTTATATGCGGGCTTAATCCTCATATAGGAGAAAACGGACTTTTTGGAAGGGAAGAAATAGAAAAAATAATACCTGCTATAAATAACATGAAAAATAAAAAAATTGATGTATCAGGCCCATATCCTGCAGATACTTTGTTTTACAAAGCACAGAACGGAATTTATGATGCGGTATTAGTAATGTATCATGATCAGGGACTTATCCCAATAAAAATGCTATATATGGATAGCGCAGTAAATATTACTCTAGGATTACCAATTATACGTACTTCAGTAGATCATGGGACAGCATTCGATATAGCAGAAAAAGGCATAGCTTCATATACCAGTCTAAAATCTGCTATTAAACTTGCCGCACATATGGTTTTTAATAATATAACGTAAAATAGGATAAGTATATGAACTCACAACAACACTTAGTATTTCTACTTTATTTTCTACACATATCCTTCGTATCAAATCCCTTGCTCTTTCTGCAATTGGACCACTAAGTACTTTATATCTATATTTTGTGATCCATGCTATATGCACTTGCAAATTGTATATTGTATGTGTTGCTTTTCTATATTCTATTGTCATACTTCATATTATACTGAAGTTATCGCCTGAATTTTTTAGATTTAGCAGAAATATTCAGACTATTAATAATATGGGTATCTTTTGCAATAATTTATGAAATTATTAAAATATTAGTAAAATTTTTCCCGTTATTCTGCTGGATTAATTATACGTCCAAAAAATAAAATAGCTTTTGTTTTTATATCACGTATTAAAAATATAAATGGACGATTAATATTAACTTCGGTTTCTGGTATACCCGCCCACGTTACTACTCCTGTAGATGCTGCTGCTTCTGTCCCAGCTTCATTAACCGATATAAATGCCTGATGGACAACATCACTTATACTCAAAGACATGGTTCCATCCATACCGGAAAAATTTGCAGCACTAGAAAAAGCAACCGGCATGCCCATTGAAGATAGAGTGTTTTTTAAGCTGACTGATTCAGATTTATAAATGAACCTAGGTAATTTGAGTGTTATTTCTCTATTTTCTAAATTATCTATTATTATATCCAATTTTTCAGAATTAAATATATTTTCAAACTCTATAAACTTACCTGATTGTGGAAGTAATATTACCATAGAAAGTTCATTACCGTCATATGGCAACTCAACTGCCTGAAAGTTTTCTCCCTCAGTGTAAGCAAATTCTTCAGCCTGATTCATCATAGAGACCTTTACCTGACTATTATCCAGTAAATAAAATATACTTTCTTGAGTTGATGTTTCATTAAATGTATGAAGCCAAGCTGCATTAAAATAGACCGCATTTGTAAGCACAAGTCGTGTATCAGGAGTTATAACACCTTCTGGAATTACACTATCAATTCTATTTTCAGTTTTTTCTTTCACCCAATTATTTATTGTTATTCTGGAATCCTCTGGAGCATTTTGAAAATCTAACACCTGGAGTCCAGCACCGTAATTAAGAGCGAGTACATCAAGAAAACTGGTTAAAAAAGAATAACTTTTTTGTCCCCATATAGAATTGGCAATGTTTAATCTAAAACCTTTCCCATCCTGTGCTTTAGCATTTTTCCCCCGTTTTGCAAATTCCAGATCAAGAAAATTAAAAGCAGGATGTAAACGTTCCTGTGAAAGAGTAAAGTGCATGGTATCTTTTATTTGCAGTTCTGTATCTCCTTTTGCTCCTGCATAAGTCATTGCTAAAGCAACTGAAATACTATATGGAGAAAAAAATATATTGCTATTTTGATTACATATTGTCTTATAAAATTCTATTGCAAATATAGTATTTCCATTAACCAGTTCATTTAATTCTGCAGTTTCAATATTTAGCGAAGTATCCCGCTCTTTATTTGATTGAATTAGGGTTGTTTCATTATTAATATTACTATTTTTTTTATTATTTCCACATGCTGAAAAAATTAATGCTATTACAATAATAATATAAAAAACATAATAATGCTTAATATTTTTCATTTCTATGTCCTCCTATATTTAAATTCAGCCAATAACCAATTACCAATAATTTAAATGATTCAAAGGTCAAGAGATATAACATGTGAACTCTCGAACCCTTGAATCCTTTATCCCCTCTATATACTTTATATGAAATTTCAGACGTTGGTATTTACTTAAACTTAATATGTAGTCCATGCAAGACCAATATATTCATAAGAACCATCAAATTTGAATGCACTAACTTTAACTTTCCACCAACCAGTCTGATTAGCAGTATATCTAACATATTCAAAATTTCTCTCAATAGAAAATGAATACAATTTACTAACTCCATCTGGACTATAAAGAATCATGTCATAATCTGTTTGTAATGGATCCCCAGTTGGAGGATGATTATTATCAGGGTGAGAATCCCAGACTAAGAATACACTAAATTTTTGCCCATAGTTTACATAAAAACTATATTCAAAATTTGGATTAGAAGAATATTTAGTTGCAACCATATATCTATTGTTACTTACTATAGAATCTGCAACACTTAAATCAATTACTCCTGCACCAACTCTATAATTTAAAAACGTAGAAATAAATGTTGGGTGAACAGCACTAGCCATTAATATTGCTTTTATTGCTTCTGGCCAAATTGTTAAAGTAGAATTTCTACTCATTAATAACGCAGCACCGCCACTTACCTGTGGAGTCGCAAAACTTGTTCCATCTCCAGCATAATCTACTCCAGTACCAATAGTACTATTAATTCTAGATCCTACTGCCGCAATCTCAGGTTTTTCACGCTGCATATAGGGAGTAATAGGATTACCATAACAAGAGTAGCCAGCAACTATATCATCATTTAAATTAGTATTATCCATATCATCTATTGCACCAACAGACATTACATTATAAGCAATCGAAGGGAAGCCAACATAATAATTAGGGCTGGAACAATGTTGCCCAATATTTCCTGCAGCTACAATAATTGTTCGATAATGTGTCCAAATTACATGATCAGCATACCTATCTAATGCTGTCATATACCCACCTGAATTTCCAGCAAAACTATAATTAATTACATTGGCATTTTGATTAATAGCCCATTCTGTAGCATTTATAATACTTGTTTCATAACCACTCCCTGAATTAGCACTTAACAATGGCCTCTTTACATTATATGAAATCCCTTTATAGGTTGAATGTGTACTTGCTATTATGCCAGCTACTGCTGTGGTATGATTACTACTATTTTGATATGGTTTTTCATAAATTATATTACCAAGATATGTGTTTGCATTTGAAATACTACCCATTTCTACCACTGCAACATTTACTCCAGCCCCTTTTATCCCTCTATTCCATACAACATCTGCACGTTCTGTAGGAGCAGCACTATTCATTGCTGGTAGACATATTCTTTGTAAATATACTGCTTCTATATTATTATCTTTTTCTAATGCCAAAATATCTTCTTTAGATACTTCTGCAAATATTAAAGGTGCCAATCTGCTTTGTGTTGAAATTTTATGACCTCTTTCTTTTAAATAACTTACTATTGGCTTCTGTAAATTTTCCATTTCAATTCCATATTCTTCTCTGAATTTTTTGTCCTCTAAATCTCTGACAGTATCATCTTTAAATTCTTCTGATTTTATTCTATTTGATTTAGATTTTGATTTAAGCCAGATACCTATTGTTACTTTATCAGAATTATTTAATCCCATAAGTAATTTATACAAAGGTTCTTCAATTTTTCCAATAAAACCCTTTTGCCATAATTTTTTAATAATAGATTCTGCATCTACAATATTCCCAACATTATCTAAATCCACACCAAATATATTACCATCTATTTCATCAAAAACTTTAAAACTTGTAATATTAAATTCACTTAAAACAGCCTTATTAACTATTCTCAAATTTCTCTCTGGTATCTGATGTTTTTGTGCAATATGTTGTATTGCTATTTGTTGTAATATGGTCAATTTAATATTTTCAGGTTCTTGTGCTCTAACAGGTTTATTTATTAAGATTATACAATTATATATAAAGAATAAATTTAGGATAAATACAAATAAACTTTTTATATTTATGTTATTCATCTTTAATCTCCTTAAAATATATGATATAAAATATTGTTTTAATTAGCAACATGGTAATTTATCTAAATTCATAAATTGGCGTTTGCATTTATTTAGATTTTGAGATTTAAGGATAGCGTATAACATATTCAATGTATGTTGTTACTAAATGGATATATACAAAATTTTGTCTTAGATATCTCTTTAAATAGTATAGTATAGTATAGTATAGTATAGTATAGTATATATCCATTATTATGGACTCCATAAAAAAATTTTAAGAAATAAACAATTCTTTAATTTTTTAAAGAGTGGGAATAAACATTTAATTAAAAATCATTATTTTGATAGAAAATTGAACTATATATACAAAATACTACATAAAAATTTTATTGTCAATAAAAATTCTCGGGAATCGCCCGAAAGTTATTGACAAGAAATATATCCCACGATAA
>JACRDZ010000071.1 GCA_016212735.1 Candidatus Firestoneibacteriota bacterium
ATTCAGGTGTTTTTTCAAGTAGAATTGTAGAAAGTAATTTACAGGCAATAAAAAAAGCTTATCAGGAGGTGAAATCCGAATGAGTGTAAAAACACCCGGATGGAAAGATATACCTATTGGCGGACTTATTATTGAAGCAGGTAATTCAAAAAAATATTTAACAGGAGGCTGGAAAGTACAAAAACCTGTACTTGATAAAAATAAATGCATTAATTGCATGGTCTGCTGGGTTTATTGTCCTGACAGTTCTATTTTAATAAAAGACGGAAAAATTGATGATTTTGATCTTAATCATTGCAAAGGCTGCGGAATTTGTGCAAATGAATGTCCTCCAAAAATAAAAGCAATTACTATGAAAATAGAAGAATAATGAAAATATATAAGGAGAAGTTTATTTATCATGAGAAAAAAAGTCGCTCTTACAGGTAATGAAGCTGTTGCATATGCTATGAAACAGATAAATCCCGATGTTGTTGCTGCATATCCTATAACTCCACAGACAGCAATGATGGAAAAGTTTGCAGAATATGTAGCTGATGGAGAGGTAGATACTGAATTTATTACTTCAGATAGTGAACACAGTGCAATGAGTGCTTCAATTGGAGCAAGTGCCAGTGGTGTAAGAGCTATGACAGCTACTTCATCCAATGGACTCGCTTATATGTGGGAAGTAGTTTATATTGCAGCTTCACTACGATTGCCAATTGTAATGCCTGTAGTTAATAGAGCTTTAAGCGGCCCGCTTAACATACACTGTGATCACAGCGATACCATGGGTGCCAGAGATGCTGGCTGGATACAGCTTTTTTCTGAAAATAGCCAGGAAGCTTACGAAAACACTATTCAGGCAATACGCATTGCTGAACATAAAGATGTTCTCTTACCTGTTATGGTTACTCTTGATGGTTTTATTATAAGTCATGCAATGGAGACAGTTGCTCCTTTTACAGATGATGAAGTAAAAAATTTTATAGGTACTTATAAAACAAAATATTCTTTATTAGATTCTGCAAAACCAGTTACGTTTGGTCCTCTTGATTTTTTTGATTACTATTTTGAACATAAAAGACAGCAGGTAGAAGCTATAGAAAATTCGCGCAAAATAATTCTTGATATTGGTAAAGAATTTAAAAGTATATGCGGAAAAGAGTATGGTTATTTTGATGAATATTGTATGGAAGATGCAGAATATGTGACAATTGCTCTAGGCTCAACTGCTGGAACTTTAAAGTGCGTTGTTGATAAATTAAGAAAAAAGGGAATAAAAGCAGGTCTTTTAAAACTCAGATGTTTTCGCCCTTTCCCTTTTTCCGAAATTGCTCAATCGTTGAAAAGATTTAAATATATTGCAGTATTAGATCGTTCGATTTCTTTTGGTGCTTATGGAGGGCCGGTATTTAATGAAATAAGATCTGCTTTATTAGGTGTAAATCCTGAACATAAACTGGTTAATTATATATATGGGCTTGGCGGAAGAGAAATAGGCCTTGATTTATTAGAATCAGTTTATAATGATTTAATAAAAATATCAAAAACAGGTAAAACAGAAAAAGTAATTAATTATTTAGGTGTTAGAGAATAAATTGAATATTTTTAAGGAGTAAAAATGGCAACATTAAAAGAATTATCTGTAAAAAAAGAATATTTAACAAATGGACACAGACTTTGTGCTGGATGTGGGGCATCTATTATAGCAAGACAGGTATTGATGGGATTAAAAGATGATGAAGAAGTAGTTGTTGGCTGTGCTACAGGTTGTCTTGAAGTTTCAACTACCATTTATCCTTATACTGCATGGGAATGTTCTTTTATTCATAATGCATTTGAAAATTCAGCAGCTACAATAAGCGGTGTTGAGAAAGCATATCAAGCTTTATTGAAAAAAGGTAAAATTAACAAAAAAATAAAGTTTCTGGCTATGGGTGGAGATGGAGGTACTTATGATATTGGTTTTCAATCTCTTTCCGGAGCTATGGAACGCGGACATAATATGGTATATGTATGTTATGATAATGAAGCATATATGAATACTGGAATTCAGCGCTCAAGTGCCACCCCTCATGGAGCAGATACGACAACAACCCCAGCAGGAAAAGTAATCCATGGGAAAAAAGAGTATAGAAAAGATTTAACAGAATGTATGGTTGCACATGATATTCCATATGTTGCACAGGCATCACCTCATAACTGGAGAGACCTTGTTCAGAAAGCAGAGAAAGCGTTTTCTGTTAACGGTCCAGCATTTATCAATGTAATTTCTCCTTGTCCTCGTGGATGGCGTTATGAGGCAAATGTATCAATACAAATGGCAAAGCTTGCAGTTGAAACCTGTTTCTGGCCATTATATGAAGTTGAAAATGGAGTTTATAAAATAAACTATATTCCTCAGGAGAAAAAGCCGATATTAGAATGGGTAAAGCTGCAGGGAAGATTTAGACATTTAATGCGTGATGATAATAAGTATATAATAGATGAACTTCAGGCTGATCTTGACAGAAAATGGGATTCATTATTAAGAAAAAGTAATAATAAATAACATGGAAATAAATAACTTGACTTGCAAGTTGAGCTATTTAGTCGTATACTTAAATATTAGTATAGGAATTTCAAAGTTATTAGTTTTAAGTAGTAAGTTATAAGTTTAGAACTAAAAACTTAAGACTTAAAACTAATTTGAAACATTGGAGATATAAAAAATGTCAATGGTACTGTATGAAAAAGAACTTAAAGATATAAGTGAATGTCTTCATAATCTTCTGGCCGGAGCAAAAGCAAAATGTGTATTTTTAGTTGATAAAAGCGGTCAGCTTATTACTAGTTCAGGTGATACTTCAGAAATTGATTCTATTTCTCTTGCAAGTCTTACAGCAGGAAATTTTGCGGCAACAAGTGCTTTGGCACAGCTAATGGGAGAAAATGAGTTCTCACTTTTATTTCACCAGGGCGAAAAAGACAATATTCATATTTCTGTTGTGGAATCAAGAGTTATTCTTGTAGTTATATTTGATGATAAAACATCACTGGGTCTTATAAGATTAAGAGTAAAGAATGCAATTGTAATTCTTTCCGATATTTTTGTACGTATATTTGAAAAAGTGAAAAAAGAAAAAGAACAATCCAAAACAGGTACATTAAGGCCATTAGAGGAACCACACGAGGAAAAAGTTAAAACTGAAAAAATGCAACAGGAAAAAGTACATACAGAATCAAATATATCCGCAACTAAAGCTTCAGAAAATGAGTCTCAAAAAGAGACTCCTGCTACAGTAGAAGAACAAAAACAATCCTCTCAAGATGAACGGTTTGGTGAAGATTTCCAGAAAAAAGCAGCCAGTGAAATTGATAATTTGTTTATGGATTGATTAAAAAACCCGCCAATTTAGAATTTGATTGGGGTAATTATGTCTTTTATAAATTATTCAACAAGGGAAATAAATCTTAAAATAGTGTATTATGGTCCTGGGTTAGGTGGAAAAACAACAAATCTTATTTATATTTATAATAAAGTAAACGAAAGTCATAAAGGTAAGATGATTTCTCTTTCTACGGAATCTGAAAGAACTCTTTTTTTTGATTTTCTGCCTATTGAATTGGGAGATATAAAAGGGTATAAAACACGTTTTCATCTTTACACTGTTCCGGGACAGGTTTTTTATAATGCCAGCCGCAAGCTTATTTTACGTGGAGTTGATGGTATTGTATTTGTTGCTGATTCACAAATTCAATTGAGAGAATCTAATATAGATAGTTTTTATAATATGCAGGAAAATTTAATAGATCAGGGATATGATTTAAAAGAAATACCACATGTGCTTCAATATAATAAAAGAGATTTAAAAAATATATTAACAATTGATGATCTAAATAGAGATCTAAATTTTAATGGAGAAACAAAATATTTTGAAGCTGTTGCTGTCAACGGAATAGGAGTTTTTGATTCTTTAAAATATATTGCCAAATTAGTTCTGTCAAAATTATCTTAACATACCATATTCATCAGGATATTTCGGTTTTTTTGCTGTAATATTATCCCAGTATGAAATAATAAGGATTATGATCAGCAAGAAAAACGGAATTGACAATATAATACGTTTTGTTGTTTTAACATTCATATTTAAACCTCACTTTTTAATTTAAAGTATAGGAATTTCAAAGTATTCATTTTATGCCCAATGAATTGGGCAACTACAAACATATTGCATTGTAGTTGCTCGATTTATCGAGCCTAATTTAGATAGAATTATATCAAATTTGTTTTGAATCTGCAATATTATAAATTGTATAGTAATGCAGAATCTAGGTTAAGTGTTCTGTTTCGAAAGTTTATTAGATATATAAGCAATGCATAAATAAAGTAAAACTCCGAATAAAAGGGTAAATTTAATTCCAATAACCATAGATAGAATTACAGATAAAACAGAACCTAATACCGCACTTGCTCCATTTATTCCCCATATCCATGGAACTTCTCCTGATAAATTTTCACCGAGCGTACGTATGGCAGTAGGAAAGGGGATCCCCATGAGGAACGCAGCAGGAAAAATATAAAGAACTACAAGAAGAATTCTTATTACAAGCGGGAAGTTTATAGTAAGACGCAAAAAATAACTGTTTGTAAAAGTCATTATAGATAAAATACCAGTAAGAATCAAACATTATATACATATTTTTTTAAAAATATCAGAATCGAATCTTAGTGCCCAAAATGAACCAACCCCCAATCCTACTAACAAAC
>JACRDZ010000066.1 GCA_016212735.1 Candidatus Firestoneibacteriota bacterium
ATATTTAAATCTGATGAAGAAAATATTCTGGAAGAAATAACAGGAAGCTTTATAAATCAAAATTTAAATTTTATTAAAAATAAAATTGATTCTGTTTCATTCCTGGGTATCCCTTTAAAAACTGATGAAGGTTCATATACATTGAAACTAAAAATTAAATATAAAAACCGTGAGATATATGATTTTTCTAAAATATTTAAAATTAACAAAAAGGAGATATTAATAGAAAATTTTACTGTACCAGAAAAAAAAGTAAATCCTATAACTAATGATGTTTTAAAAATAGAAAACGAAACGATTAATAATATTATTTTAAACAGAGAAATTCAAAATATTTTATGGGATAAATATTTTATTAAACCTTCAAATGCAAGGATTTCTTCGCCATTTGGTGCATTACGAAATATTAATAATGGTAAAATGAAATTCTATCATAATGGAGTTGATATTGCTGAAAATTTTGGAATAGAAGTTAAAGCTGGGAATAGTGGAATTGTTCGCCTGACGCAAGATTTTATTGCCAGAGGTAAAACTATTATAATAGATCATGGTTGTGGAATATTTTCAATGTATAATCATTTAAATTCTATTAATGTTAATGTGGGACAAAAAATACAATGTGGCGAAATTATCGGTTATGTTGGCAATACAGGATTATCAAGCGGTACACATTTACACTGGGAATTAACTATAAATGGTGTAAGTGTTGATCCAATAATATGGACCACAGATAAATTTAATAACGAAGTTATTTCAAATATTTTAAATTAGTTTTAAGTCTTAAGTTTTTAGTTTTTAGTTCTAAACTTATAACTTACTACTTATAACTTATAACTTTGTAATTCCTAATATTTTGAAATAATAGACTTCATTATATAAATTTAATTTGCATTTCTGCAAAAAAATAGTTACAATTAAATAATTAATCTTCTTTAATAAAAGAGTATTTAAAGGAGGCTCAATCATGCAAATAAATACTTCACGTACATTATCCGAATTGATAGCATCGCTTTCTCTTGCAATGGATATGGAAGAAGGTAAAAAATTGTATCATTCATGGAGAATAGCAATTATTGCAACAAACATGGCTTTAAAGCGTATTCCTGAAAGAACAACAGATATATTTTATGCAAGTCTTTTACATGATGTTGGATGTATCGGCTTACCACGCCATCTAATTCATTATCCAACAATTGAAGAACAAAAAGCAAATCCTATTATTTTCGCTCATCCTCTTGTTGGAGCTGAAGTCGTAAGCAGTATGGGACTTCCTCTGGCAACCAGACTGATATTGGAACATCATGAATGGTGGAATGGACATGGATATCCGCGCGGTAAACAAGGAGATGAAATCGATATTGGAGCACAGATAATCAGAGCTTCTGATACTCTTGAATTTTTATTAAACTCACCTTCAATTACAGATGGGGCATTGCTTTTAGATAATTTAAAAAAACGTGTAAAAATTGAGTATTCATCAAAAATTCTGGAACTCTTGCTTGAAGTTATTCAAAAGGAAGATGTATATAAAAGTATATCAGATTTGAATAAAATACCAAACCTTTTTGCGGAAACAAAAAAGACTATAAGTAATTTAAATGGAGAAACAGAGAAAGATATTATAGGCAGTATTCTTGAAATATTTGCACAATTCATTGATACAACTCATCCATATACAATAGGTCATTCAAAAAGAGTTTCAAGATATGCATTACTTATAGCAATAGCAATGAATGTTCCTCATGATGAAATAACAATGATAAAATGGGGTGGTTTATTACATGATATTGGGTTATTATGTATTTCAAGAAATATTTCAGGTAAAACAACAATAATGGATAAAAGAGAATTTGATGAAATAAAAAAACATCCTGTTTATACTATGGAAATTTTATCAGGTATAACTGACATGGCTCCATTGATACCAATAGCAAGCGGTCATCATGAAAATTTTGATGGTTCTGGATATCCTAAAGGATTAAAAGGTGAAGAAATTCCGCTGGGTGCACGTATTATGGCTATTGCTAATGCTTATGACGCAATGACATCTGCAAGACCATATAGAGATAGCAGTGATATTGATAAAGCCTGTACAGAGATAAAAAATATGGCTGGGAAACAATTTGATCCTAAAGTAGTAAATGAGGCTCTGCCTGTATTAAGAAGTATGGGGCTTTTAATAATTCATCCTCCAATTTTGGGACATTATGTAAAAGATAAATGGCATGTTATGTAAAACTATAAATATTAAGGAAAATTTTGCATGAAACATATAAAATTCATATATATCTTAATGTTTTTTATTTTGAGTTTTAATTCTTTTATTCTAGGAACAAATATTGATGATTTATTAATAAAATTGAAAAGCAAAGATCCAGTCATAAGGCAGCAAACACTTGTTGAATTAGGAAATTTAAAAGATAAATCTGTTAATGCTTATATTGTTGAGAGATTAAAAGATGATGATTATATGGTAAGATCTTATGCTGCAGAAGCAATAGGGAAAATAGGGAATAAAGCAGGAATAAATGATTTGAAACCTCTGCTTGAAGATAATTATGATTGGGTTAGAATATATACTGCTCAGGCATTGGGTGAACTTGGCAACAAAGATGGATATGATGTTGCAGTTGAAATTTTAAAAAATAGTGTCAGTACACAGATAAGAACAAAAGCAGTAAAAGCTCTTAAATCAATAAGAGATGAAAGAGCCGTAAAAATATTAATAAGTATATCAAAAGAAGATTCTTCACGTGCAGTTAGAGCTGAAGCAGCTGAAGCTCTGGGAGAAATAGGTGACCCTCAAGCCATACGCTATCTTCAGTATATTGCAAAATACGATTATGATGATCGGGTTCAGAAGGTTGCGGAAGAAGCAATTCATAAAATAGATTATCTAGAGACATATAAATTGCCTAATAATAAAGATGAATTATTGCGTGCAAAAAATGAAGTTGAACTTGAAATAAGAACCCTTGAAAAAGAACTAAAAGATAAAAATGACAGATTAAATCGAATAAATGAACAATTAAAAGGAATGGATAATTAAGAGCCTTTCTTGGAATCTTCCCATAGTTTCTCGAGCTCTATAAGATTATAATTATCAAAATTTTTATTTTCTTTATTAATTTCTTTTTCAATATATTTAAATCTTTCAATAAACTTACTAATTGTTTTTTGCAAAGCCTCTTCCGGGTCCTTTTCTAGAAAACGGGCTACATTTACCAGTGTAAAAAATACATCTCCCAATTCTTCCAGAATTGCCTGTTGGTCCTCTTTATTGCATGCATCCTTAAATTCCTGCATTTCTTCATCAAGTTTTTTATAAACATCATTTATATGTTTCCAATCAAAACCAACTCTTGCTACACGGTCCTGTATTCGATGTGCGCGTATAAGTGAAGGAATATTTTTTGGTATACCATCAAGAATAGAAGGACAATTAATATTCTTTTTTTCCTCTTGTTTTATTTTTTCCCAGTTGTTTAAAACTTCTTCTTTATTCTTTAATGATAAATCAGAAAAAACATGCGGATGTCTTCTTATAAGTTTATCAGATATAGCAGAAATAACATCTTCTATTGTAAATTGATTATTTTCATCTGCAATCTGACTGTGAAAAACAACCTGTAAAAGTAAATCTCCAAGTTCTTCTTTGAGCTTATGAGGATTTCCTTCATCAATTGCTTCAAGGACTTCATATGCTTCTTCAATCAAACAGTTTCGTATGCTTTTATGAGTTTGTTCTTTATCCCATGGACACCCTTTATCCCCTCTTAATGATTGCATTAAATTAACAAGTTTTATAAAAGACAGATTAGTATTATTTTTTTTATTCATAATATGGAAATATCCGGATTTTTAATCTGTTGATTTTGTATTGTTTGAGTTTCAGATGAGAAAAGACATATTCTGTTTTTACCCAATTTTTTTGCGTCATAAAGAGCTTCATCAGATTTTTTTAATAATTGGTCATCACTTTTAACATCTTCAGGAAAGGCGGAAACTCCCATACTTAATGAAATACTTATATCTAATTTACTTGAAATATGATATTTATTTTTCATAACAGAAAATTTTAATCGTTTTGCAAGATTATATGCACCTTCTTTTGTTGTTTCAGGCAGAATTATTGTAAATTCGTCTCCTCCGTATCTGCAGACATAATCAATACTTCTTACATTTTGAACTAAACTTTGTGCAAATTCTTTTAAAACTTTATCTCCAATTAAATGCCCGTGAGAATCATTTACTGATTTAAAATTATCAATATCAACCATAATTAATGAAAGCGGGTGATTAAATCTGTGTGAACGCCGAAATTCTATAGAAAGAATATTATGAAAATGTCTTTGATTAAAAACTTCTGTAAGACTGTCAACCATGGATAATTTAAGAAAATGATCTCTTTCTTTGTATAGAGATTGTCTTTCTACGGCTTTGTTAAGAATTATTTTAATGGTTTCTTCATCAAAAGAAACAGGAATAAAATCATAAGCACCTGCTTTAAGTGTATTTAGAGCTTCACTTAATGTTCTGTAGCCTGAAGTGACAATAACACAGGAGTCTGTTGAAAAATCTTTTACATATTTTATTACTTCATAATCATCAAATCCAGGGGATTTAACTTCCATTATAATAATTTCACATGGATTAGTTTTAAGCATTTCAAGTGCTTCTTCTCTGTTTTTTGCAAAATGTATTTTGAAGTTACTATTCTTAAAAACGTTAGAAACATGATCTAAAATATTTTTATTTTTTTCTATTACCATAATTCCTATGCCTGTTAATGATTCGATGTAATTCATTTAATTTGCTCCCTTCATATAGATATTTTATACACAAATATTAAATTAAGCCTGATAAATCAGGCAACTATAAAAACTTCAATGTAGTTGCTCGATACTCAATTAATAATGTTGAGTACAAGCTTATCGAGCGTTTCAAATTCCTGTACCTTAAATTATAAAAATATATTTACAAAATAACATTAAAATTTCTAATAGTCAATACTTAAAATAAATAAAAGTTAAAAACAATAAAATTATTTATTTAAATTTAAAATTACGCATGTTTTTTAAATTATATTAAAATGCATAATATGTTATATATAATTTATTTTTGGTTAAATTAAAAGAAATTAGAAATTTACATGATTAAAATACTTGTTTCTTAACAAATTTGATACTTGCTGAGTTATTGATAAAACTTCTTTAGATATTAAAAGAGAAGAATTTCCAAGTCCGCAAGAGGGAGTTATCAATGATGATTCTAAAATTGATTCTTTTGAAAAACCGAATTTAATAAGTATATTTATTTCTTCTTCTAATTTATTTATAAGTAAATCAGGATTACATTTTGTGATTTCTTGAGAATTCGGAATTATTCCCCATGCAATGATTCCACCTTTTTTTAAAAAATTATTCAGATGATCCGGATATAAAGAAAGTGCTCCACTATATGTATAAGCATCAAAACTTATTATATCTAATTCGGATTCCATTAAAAGGCTCCAGTCAGTATTGCCGCAGCAATGTGAACCTGTTAATGCGTTAATTGAACCTGCAGTTTCATTTATGGTATTAATAATATAATTTCTATCTAAATTGAAATAGCTTGAACCAAAATTTGTTAGTCCTGGTTCATCCAAAAATATAATTACTTCAGGACACACTTTCTGGATTTTTTCGACTTGCCATTTTGCTTTCATTATAATTGTTTTAATAATTACCTGCATAAATTCTTCATTATAAATAATACTTTTCCCTTTATTATCTTTAATCGTTAACCCTGTTGTTATTGGACCTGGTATCTGTGTTTTTATATATTCAGGTTTAATATTATTGTTTCTAATTATATCTAAAATATTATAAAGCCCCATACTGCGGTTATAACTTATTTTAAAATATTCTGTATTTTCTGATAAAAAATTTTCATAGAATTTTTCAAGTTCTACTGAAGCATCTATGTCAGTATTAAAATAAAAGATTTCTCTATTATTATCTTCTTTTAATGCAGGCAGATTTTCCATAATTGGACCGCAGAACGTTGCTCTAAATCCCAGCTGAGGTAATTCTGGAACAGCAGGTATTAAAGGAAGATATTTTAAAACAAAGGCAGATGCTTCAATTGGATCTTTGTGAGGTAAACTTCCAATAGCTGTTGCTCTGCATTCAGGTTTAAAAATATGAGAATTCATATTATTTATAATCTCCTATAGAAAGCACAAGAATATAATATTTAAAGGTGTATATGGCAGAGTTTACATGAAAAACCAGGGCGCAAACTTTTTGCATTTTTACCAAATTGTGTTGTTAATTCTTTTTTATTACTAGCTGTTTCAATTTGTTTTACACTTTTTTTAGACTTAAGTTCACCTATATGAGGATCATGGCATGTTGTACATGTTATAAAGCCGTCATCAAGCGGATAGAACTTTGGAATAACCATTGATGGACGAACAAGATGTTTAAAATTTGAAGGATGAGGTCTGTCAGAATGGCAGCGAATACATAATAATCTGATAGAACCTTTAATCTTAACTGTTTCTGCTGTATCTTCATCTTCATTTGGAGGTACTATATGGCAGAACATGCATTTACGTTCTTCACGAATTTTTTTATGCGGATTCATTTTCTTAAATTTTTCACGATCATGACATCTGTAGCATAATTCATTAATTTCTGAAAAATTTTCTCCGCCGCGTATTAAATATTTTACTGAACGATTAACAAAGCCGGCATCATGACATGTAATACATGTTAACTTGCCTTCTTTATCCAGAGGTAAATCACTTGGGACCTTCATATCCGGAGGAGGTATAATATCAACAGGATGTATATTCGCACTTGCTCCATGACAGCTATTACAAAGAGCTATAAATTTGCCTTTATATTTAAAATCCACAGTGTCTCTTGTATCATCTGGTTTAGGATTTGTTAGATGACATGCAGTACAGTGTGTTTTTGAGAAATGCGGATTTATGAATTTTTCTTCTTCAAGAGAAATCACATATTCTTTTCTTAAATAGTGAACTGTTTCAGTTGTTCCATGCGGATTGTGACATGTAGCACACGTAACATTGCCGTTGGAGTCTCTTGGCAATTCTTCAGGAGGAGATATTGTTTCATCCACGTTTAATGGATGATTTTTTTTAACAACATTATGGCAAAAATCACACAGAGAGAAAATGTTGATTTTCATTTGAATAGTTTTTTCTGTATCTGATATATTTGTTTCTGCTGAATGGCAGAATAAACATTTACGTTTACCCAATTGTGTAAGATGAGGATTATTATTGGAAAAAGAGTTCCCATGACAGTCATAACACATGTCTGTACGCTCAACATATCTGCCTTCTTGAAAACCGCGCAAAAGCGAATTTGCAACATCAGTTGAATGCAAATAATGACATGTAACACATGTATTTCTTCCTTGTTTATCAAGAGGAAGATAATCTGGTACTTTAAACGGTGGGACTTTTCCTACAGGATGAATATTACTTTCTTCAGAATGACAGTTGGTACAGAGTTTATTGAAATCATCATTTACAAAAGCTACAGTTTTTATTGTATCTTTACCTTTTACAGGTGTATGGGAATGGCATTCTGTACATTCGAGGTCATCATGAGGATTTTTCTGATTAGCATCGTGTTTTTTAGTAAAACGTTCAAGGGCTTTAGATTCGCTTTTAATAACTTTTGTTTCAGATTTATCATCTTGCTCGCTTTTTGTAATAATTGTCATACTTAAAATAACAATTAAAGTAATACTAAAGATAAATCTATATTTTAGCATTGCATTATAACCCCTTCCTTTCCCTAGGTAATAATTCTCTCGCATAATTATATTTTTGTCAAGAATAATCATAATCAGAATAATCAAATCGATATTTACATTTATAATAATATGAGCTATAATTATTATATATTTTTTCATAAATTTTGGAGGGTATAAAATATGCTGAATTCAAAGATAAACAAAATCCTCATAATAGACGATGATAATGATACTTTAGAATTACTTAAGAGTTCTCTTAATTCAAAAGGATATAAAGTTGATTTAGCAAATAATGGTGAAGAAGCTTTAGAAAAAATATATCATGATTTGCCGCATCTTGTTATTATGGACCTTATTATGCCGGGAATTTCGGGCTATGATATTGTGAAAAAAATCCGAAAAGATATGGTTGTCAGTCATATACCTATTATAATGCTTACAGGGAAAAAAGATATTCAAACAGAAATAGAGAGCCTGGAATTTGGAGTAGATGATTTTATTGCAAAACCATTTAAGTTAGATGAACTTTTAGCAAAAGTACAGTCTCTTTTATACAGAACCTATAAAGGATTAGATGCAAATCCTCTTACAAGGCTTCCTGGTAATAATTCAATTAGAGAACGTATTGAAGATATTTTGTTAAATAACGAAGCATTTGCAGTGTGTTTCCTTGATATAGATAATTTCAAAGCATTTAATGATAAATATGGTTTTGAACGAGGAGATACTGCACTCAATCTCACTGCACAGATAATAATAAAATCAATAAAAAAATATGGAAATGAAAATGATTTTATTGGACATATTGGAGGGGATGATTTTGTCATAATTACAAAACCTTCAACTTTTCATAACATATGTCAGAATATAATCAATCTTTTTGATAAATCAATTGTATCCTTATATGATGAAGAAGATCTGAATAAAGGTTATATTATATCAATCAACAGACAGGGTAAAATAGAAAAATTTCCTGTTATGACAATTTCTATAGGAATTGTTACTAATAAAAATAAAAAAATCATACATTCTGCTCAGATTAGTGAAATAGGCAATGAATTAAAAAAATTTGCAAAAATAGCAAGACAAAGTAATTATGTTACTGATGAAAGAAAAAATTCTCATTCTCATTTTATAACACCTTATATACAAAATATACAAAAAAATTTAAATAGAGAAGAAGATTTTATGTATTTTAACAATATAGAAAAAAATCTTCAGTCTATTTTACGCGACATGCAGATTTTCATGAACAATAAAGAAGAGCTTGGTATGCTTTTTGTTGATGTTGCTCTCCCTAAAATAAATGAAGACAATCATGATAAAATCAATCTATGGAGAGAAACATTTAATAATATATCTCAGACATTTTTTAATTCACAGGGTGAATTTTTGAGGAAAAAAGATATTATATCAATATATAATACTAACAGAGATAAAATTTTTATTTATCTTTCATCTTCAAGAACAGATAAGTGCTTAAAAACTGATGATATTGAAAAAATAATCCAAAGAATAGAAAATTATTTTAAAACTCTAAACCTAAATATAAAAGGATTAGGTAATGATTTTAATATAAATATTTTATTTGGATATAGTTTAATAAATTTTCCATGCGTTCGTATCAATAAATAAAAAACCACCTTAAAAAAGGTGGTTTTAATTTAAAGTACAGTAATTTCAAAGTTATTAGATTTAAGTGGTAAGTTATAAGTTTAGAACTAAAAACTTAAGACTTAAAACTATTTAAATTTTATTTCGCATCTTTAACACATCTGAAACCTATACTATTGCTTCTCTGTCCGTGATCATAAGCTCCCCTGCGAGTGGTACGACAATAATAGGTATCGTATGAATGACCTCCACCGCGTATTACTTTTTTATCACCCTTATCAGGACCTTTTGGATTATCTTTCGGCCCTTTTTTGTAAAAATCTGCACTAAAATAATCAGTACACCATTCATTAACATTCCCAGCCATATCATATAACCCATAAGGGCTTAATCCATTGGCATACTTACATACTTCAGTTGGTTTTTTAATATTTTCATCTTTATTATTACATAAACCTTTTTTATACTCATTACCCCATGGATAAGTTCTTGCGTCTGTCCCTCGAGCCGCTTTTTCCCATTCAGCTTCTGTAGGTAATCGTTTGCCTGCCCATTTAGCATAAGCTTCTGCTTCATAAAAGCTTACTCCGCAAACAGGTTGTTTTGGATTATTGTATTTACTATCATCCATGTATTGAGGCCCGGTTATTTTATTTTTTTCCTTCCACGCAAAACCTTCTTCTGACCACAATTCTTTTTTAGTATATCCTCCATCATCAATAAATTTCTTATAGTCTTCATTTGTTACTTCATTTTTATCAATATAGTATGCAGAAAGTTTTACTTTATGCATAGGGGCTTCAAATGCGTCTCCACCTTTATCACATCCCATATCAAACTCTCCGGCAGGAATATACACCATATTTGGTTCTTCAGGAACAGCAGGCAAAGCAGGTTCAGGAACAGATATTTCAGGTTTTTTTTCTACCTGTAATTCTTGTTGTTCTGGAATTTTTATTTCTTCTGTTTTGACTTTTGTTGTGTCTGTTATTTTTGTTGAATCAGATTCACCCTGCCCTTCTTTTAAAGCATTTTGCGTACCTGCACAACCATATAAAAGAAAAAATGATAAAATAATAAAAACAATGCTGGAAAAATAAAATCTTTTTGTTTTAATAAATAACATTATTAGTTTCCCTCCTTCTCCTAGATTATAAAAATATTTTATAATAATATATAATTTTATGTTATCATAAAAAAATTTTTTGTCAACAGTTTTACTTAGATTTTATACATTGACATTAAAAAAATAGTTAAATATAATAAATGCCATTATGATTTTTTTAAATTTTCAAGATATTATTTTAAAACTGCATAAATACTGGGCAGATAAAGGTTGTGTTATATGCCAGCCTTATGATCTTGAAAAAGGTGCAGGGACATTCAATCCTGCAACTTTTTTACGCGTACTCGGCCCTGATTCATGGAATGCAGCTTATGTTGAGCCTTCAAGAAGACCAAAAGACGGACGTTATGGTGAAAACCCAAACCGTCTTCAATATTATTATCAGTATCAGGTAATTTTAAAACCTGCTCCATCTAGAGTTCAAAATTTATATCTTGATAGTCTTAATATTCTTGGCATAAATCCGCGTAAACATGACATAAGATTTGTTGAAGATGATTGGGAATCCCCTACTCTTGGCGCCTGGGGATTAGGATGGGAAATCTGGCTGGATGGAATGGAAGTTACTCAATTCACTTATTTTCAGCAAGTAGGAAGTATAGATTTGGCACCTATTTCAGTTGAAATAACTTATGGTCTTGAACGTCTGGCAATGTATATACAAAAAAAAGACAGAGTATATGATCTTATATGGACAAATGGTGTAACATATGGAGATATACATAAAGCAACAGAAATACAATTCTCTAAATATAATTTTGAATATGCTGATGTTGATATGCTTTTTAAGTCATTTAATATGAATGAAGCTGAAGCATTAAAACTGCTCGAAAAAAATTTAGTTTTGCCTGCTTACGATTTTGTTATGAAATGCTCTCATTCTTTCAATCTTCTTGAAGCAAGAGGCTCTATAAGTGTAACAGAAAGAACCGGTTATATTGCACGTGTGCGTAATCTTGCGCGCAGATGCGCAAAAGCATATTTAAAGCATATAAATAAAGAATAAATGAGGTAAAAATGGTATCAGATTTAATTTTAGAAATAGGAACTGAAGAAATTCCTGCTAGATTCATACAGGAAGCTTTATTTCAGCTTAAAAATAATACAAACAAAATCTTTGAACGAGAAGTACTTATCTTTAATGATTTAAACATATTTGGGACACCTCGAAGATTGGTATTATATGTAAAAGAACTTGATGAGTTTCAGGGATCTCGTAAAAAAATTATACAGGGCCCGGCTAAAAAAGTAGCCTTTTGCGGTGATAAATTATCAAAAGCAGGAGAAGGTTTTATACGAAACAACGGAATTAAAGAGGAAGATATACAGATAAAAACTACAGAACGTGGTGAGTATATTTATGCAGTTAAAGAAGAACCTCCGGATAAAACACTATCGGTTTTAAAAAAAATACTGCCTGAAATTATTTTTTCTATTGATTTACCGCGAACAATGAGATGGGATAGTAATATTCGTTTTGTAAGGCCAATACGCTGGTGTCTTGCTTTATTTGGAAACACAATTGTAGAATTTAATATAGGGGATATTGTTTCAAATAATATAACTTATGGCCATAGATTACTTAAACCAATTTATCAACAAATTGCTGTAACTACTGATTATTTCAGTAAAATTAAAAAACTTCATGTTATTATTGACCCTGAAAAAAGAAAAAAATTAATTTTAACAAAAATAAAAAAACTTGCTAAAAGTCTTGATGCTGTTCCTATAATTCCAGATAAACTGCTTTATGAAGTAATCAATCTTGTTGAATTCCCGGATGTAATTTTAGGAGATTTCTCTCCTGAATTTCTGGAAATTCCAAAAGAAGTTCTAATAGAAACTATGACTTCTCATCAGAAATATTTTCCTATTCAAAACAGAGATGGGTCTTTATTAAATAAATTTTTAATAGTGACAAATAACAATAAAAATAAAGATATTATTAAAGAAGGTAATGAAAAAGTTTTAAAAGCACGTCTTTTTGATGCACGCTTTTTCTATTATGAAGATATAAAAACTCCATTAATACAAAAGACTACACATCTTGAAAAAGTGATATTTCAAGAATCATTAGGGACATTGGCACAAAAGTCAATACGAATGGAAAGATTATCTTCCTTTATATCAGGTAAGCTTAATCTATATGATATTATTGATTCTGTCAATAGATGTGTTAAACTTTCAAAAGTGGATTTAATTACTGAAATGGTAAAAGAATTTCCTGAACTAGAAGGAACAATGGGTTCAATTTATGCTGTTAAATCAGGTGAATCTGAAGATGTTGCAAAAGGTATATATGAACATTATTTACCGCGATTTACAGGAGATATTCTCCCGCAAACAAATATTGGAGCAATTGTAAGTATTGCGGATAAATTAGATACAATTACAGGATGCTTTGTTGCAGGACTTATCCCAAGCGGTTCTGAAGACCCTTATGCATTGCGAAGACAGGGAATAGGAATAATAGAAATAATGATTTCTAAAGAAATGAGCATATCTCTAGATGACCTTGTTATAAGTTCTTTAGGACTTTTCCCTGAATTTGAATTATCAAAAACAAGTAATGATTATAATGATAAAAATAAATTTACTGATATTACGTTAAAGATAATTGATTTCTTATTGCAGCGTCTTCGTTTTATTCTTCAGGAAAAAGGTATAAAATTTGATACTCTTGATGCTGTGTTAAATGTACCTATAATAATTCCTGTTGAAATCATTAAAAAAG
>JACRDZ010000063.1 GCA_016212735.1 Candidatus Firestoneibacteriota bacterium
CTATTCAATTTTAAATCTACGGAATCTAAACCAGATTCCCGATAAAAACATTCGGGAATGACAAAAATTCGAATGCAAACTTAATATCTATTTGCACTTTTCATATTTTACCCTACTTTTTCATAAAAATTTTGACATTACGCAAATTTAAGACAAATCTCTCTCTAATTAAACAAGGATGGATTTTAAATATCACTTTATTAATAATTTACATATAAAATACTTTTTGTCAAGATTTTTTATATAATATAGGTATTTTTAATATAAATTTTTATTGCCATTAAAGAATTCACATCTTATTTCCCCTACTGAACATATCTCTCCCCTTCCTACAATTCTATTTATACACGATGCTGCTACACTTAAATATATCGCTACTTCTGCCCCTCTTAATCCAAGTTTTTCAATGCTATCTAAAATGCTTCCTTCCTCGCTTTCATTATTGTTTCCGACAACTTCCAGAAGTTAATTCTAACATTTTTATTTTATGGAATTTAACTACTTTTTCATATAGTTCTTTCATCCCAATGGATTATTTATTTGTTTTCCTTGATATTTAAAGGATACTGAAAAACTCTATATTATAAAGGATTTCAAAATACAGTGGAATTTCACCTTTTCAAATTTCTATAACAAGTTCAGTCTTGATGTAGCTTAGAATTATTTATTGTTTTTCTATTAAATATTTACCCAGAAAAATTGCATCTAAATCTGTTGTGAAAAAAAGTTTTAATGCTTCTTCAATTGTGTTAACTATAGGCTCTCCGCGAGTATTAAGCGAAGTATTTAAAACAATCGGTAAACCTGTCAGTTTTTCGAATTCCTTTAAAAGATTATAAAAAATAAAATTTGTATTTTTATCAACTATTTGTATTCGTCCTGTAAAGTCATTATGTATTACATTTTTAATCAATTTATATTTATCTCTAATAACTCCAGTGCAGAATGACATATAAGGAGAAGGATAGTTATTTTCAAAAAATTGATTATATTTCTCTTTTAATATTGCAGGAGCATATGGTTCAAAATCATTTCTGAATTTTATTTTTTTATCCAATCTGTTCCTGATATCTTCTTTACCTGGATGTGCCAGAATACTCCTGTTGCCAAGAGCACGTGGTCCGAATTCCATTCGTCCCTGGAACCAGCCTATTATTTTGTTTTGAGCAATAAATTGTGCTGCTTTTAATTCTGGATTATTATATTTTTTAAATTTAATCTTACTGCGAATAAGAATTTTTTCAATTTCAACATCTTTATAACATGTACCTAAATAAACTTTTTCTGGATAATCTTTATACGGGAACTTTTTAATTACATGTTTTAAATAAAGCGCTGCTCCAAGAGAATTTCCATTATCACCTGGTATAGGTGGGATGAAGATATTACTGAATGGAGTTCTGTTGTATAAAAAACCATTAAGAGAACAATTAAGCGCAACACCTCCGGCAAGACAGAGATTTTTTTCTTTACACATGTCATAGAGCATATTCATAAGTTCGAGTATAATATCTATTAAAATTTTTTGCAGACTGCTTGCAATATCTTTATGATGCTGTGTTATAGGTTCATTATCTAATCTGGGAGAGCCAAATTCTTTAATAAATTTACTGCTTACACGCAAACGCCGTTCAATATAATAAGAAAAATAATTCAGATCTAAATCCAGACAGCCTTTTTTAGAAAATTTAATAATTTTTTTGAATTTTGTATAATATACTGGTTTCCCCCATGCTGCTAATCCCATAACTTTATTCTCATCAAAATTAGGAATAAAACCCAGATATTGTGTTATAGCTCCATATAACGACCCGATAGATATGGGAAAATATATTTCTTTAATTGGCTTAATTATATTATTTTCCCCATACGCAAGAAGAATTGAAGTCTCTTCCCCATATCCATCCATTGTCAGGATAGCTGAATGTTTAAACGGAGAAAGAAAAAATGCTGAAGCAGCATGACATAAATGATGATTAAGATAATAAATTTCTATAGGATAAGAATTCCCTTTTATGTTAATTTCCTGTTTTATATAAGAGACACTCGAATACGTATTTTTATTATCTCTATTTAATTCTTTTAAAATATGGAAAGGTATATGTATCAGAAGCTCTGTATAGTGTCTGATATTATTACCCCTCAAAGAACTAAGATGTTCCAGATGGATACCCGGATTCCAGCATACAGCTATAGCATCTATATCTTTAATTTTTTTTAAAGAATATTCCAGACAGAATTTCATGCTTTGAACAGGAAAACCTCTATAATGTTTTATTCTCTGGAAACGTTCTTCATCAGAAGCTGCTAATATATTTTTATCATCTATTATAGCTGCGGAAGCGTCAATAGAAGGATTAAGACCCAGAATATACATTAATTGCTCCAATTTATTATATAAATATTAAAACAATTTACGTTTCATGATTTACGGATTTTTCTTGATTCGTATTCTTCCGTTTTGACGATGAAGGGATATTCATATCTTCTCTATATTTAGCAACAGTACGTCTGGCTATAGTTAAACCTTCTTTTGTTAATATTTCTGCTATTTTTTGATCTGATATAGGTTTTTCTTTATTTTCATTTTCTAAAATTGTTTCTATCTTATTTTTTACTTTTATTATAGAAATATCTTCTCCAAGAGCATTTTCTATTCCCCTTACAAAAAAATATTTTAATTCAAATATACCCAGCGGAGTCTCTGCATATTTATTTGTTGTCGTTCTTGAGACTGTAGATTCATGCATACTTATTTCATTAGCTATATCAGATAGAGATAAAGGCTTCAGAAACATTATCCCTTTATCAAAAAATTCTTTCTGGATTTCAACTATTTTTGTTACAACTTTATATATAGTATTTCTGCGCTGGTCAATACTGTTCAAAAGCCACGATGCGGATTCCATCTTTTGTCTTAAATATTTTTTTACTTCCTTACTTGCAGTTTTTTTAAGAATTTTACTGTAATATTGATTTATGCTTAGTCTTGGTAAATATTCATCATTAATTGTAACAACGTAATTATCATCAATTTTTTCGATTATTACATCCGGGACAATATACTTATTTTGTTCTTTAAAATATTGACGTCCCGGTTTAGGTTCAAAAGTCTTTATTAATTCAAAATATTTTTCGACTGTTTCAACAGGGATATTCATTTTTTGAGAAATATCTGAAAAACGTTTTTCCGCAAGGTCTTCAAAATAGTATTCAATAATTTTAGGTAATATTTTATCCTGTGGATACAGCTCCTGTGCTTGTATAATTAAACATTCCAAGACATTTTTTGCACCTACTCCAATAGGATCAAATCTTTGAATTATTCTCAAAACTTTTTCTATATTTAAAGAAGAGATATGAAGTAATTGTGCTAATTCTTCTGTCTTTCCAATAAAATATCCATTATTATCAAGATTCCCGATAATAAGTTCACCTATTTTATATTCATGATATGGAAGCTTGCTCATAGAAAGCTGCCATAAAAGATGTTCAGAAAGAGATATTTTTTTTGCTATAAAATCTTCATAATTGGCTTTTTCTTTTACTTCATAATCGCTGTGTTTATAATCATCTTCAATATATTCCTTCCATGCTATTGGATCATATAAATAATCTTCTGTTGATTCTGGTTTATTTTCAAACTGTTCCAGAGAGATATTCTTAGTGTCCTGCTGTATTTCCTCAAGAATAGGATTTTCAAGTATTTCCTGCTGTATTTTTTGTACCAGTTCAATATTTGAAAGTGTGAGAAGATCAATTGCCTGGCGCAGCATCTGGTTCATCACCAGTTTATGTTCTAATGTTTGTTTTAAAGATTGCTGCATATTTAATTCCTTGTATATTTTACAAAGAGAAATTTTGTCCCAGATATATCTTTCTAACCTGTGGATTACCGGATACTTCCTCTGCAGTCCCTGAATATAAAATTTCTCCATTGTTAATTATATAAGAACGATCTGTTATTTTTAAAGTCTCTCTTACATTATGGTCAGTTATCAGGATTCCTATATTCCTTTTTTTTAAATGACCAATAATTTCCTGTATATCAATAATAGCTATCGGATCAATTCCTGCAAAAGGCTCATCTAATAAAATGAATAACGGATCCAGTGCCAGAGTTCTTGCAATTTCAACTCTGCGTCTTTCGCCCCCTGACAGCATATACCCTTTACTTTTGCAAACCTTTGTAATACTGAATTCTTCCATTAATCTGTCTACTTTTGATTTACGCTCTTTTGAAGTAAGTTTTGTATATTCCAATACAATAAGTATATTTTCTTCTACAGTTAATTTCCTGAAAATAGATGGTTCCTGCGGAAGATAACTTAATCCTAATTTTGCTCTTTTATACATTGGCAAACCGAGAATATTTTTTCCATCCACTGCAATTTCGCCCTTTTCTGGACGCATCAATCCAACTATAATATGAAAAGTAGTTGTTTTCCCTGCACCATTTGGCCCAAGTAAACCCACTACTTCACCTTGATTCATGCTTAGATTAATATTGTTTACAACACGTCTTTTACTGAACGATTTAATAATATTTTTTACTTCCAGATTTTTCAAATTATTCCTCATATTATAGATTATTTTAATTATACTTAAGAGGGAGCATAATATTGTTTAAACAAATAGATATGAGCTTTTCATACTATATAATTACATTTTCTCATGATGATTAATGTTTGTCAAGGGAAGGCGATTGTATGTCTAAGTTGAAAAAGTACTTAAACAATGTTAACATTTTTAAATTAAGCCTGATAAGCTTGTACTCAACATTATTAATTGAGTATCAGGCAACTATAAAAAATTTAATGTAGTTGCTCGATTTATCGAGCTAAATTATGAACTTTGAAATTCCTATACTTCAAATTAAATAATCTTAAACGATTTTATCTATATTCTGATATAATAGAAAGATCATAAATTATGAGGAAAATAATATATTCAACGATTTTAATAATTATCCTTTCACTTGTATTGGTTTCTTTTTTTATATACAATTCATATCTTACCACAAAAGAAATTATGATGCATCGGCTTGACGCCCAGAATAAAATATTTACACAACAAACAAGTAATTATATAGAAAACTATTTTACAAATTTTAAACGTTTACTGCTTATTATGGGGAATTCTCCAGAAATACAATATATTGATAAAGATAATACAACAAAATTTATGCAGAATTTTTTTAATAATTTTAATAGTAAAGCTATTCTTGATATAGGGAGGATAGATAATAAAGGGATACTTCGTGCAGGAGTTGCAGCTCCTGAACTGATTGGAAAAGATTTTTCCTGGAGAGAATATTTCAAATGGGCACAGAAACTGGAAAATAAAAATAAAATATTTATAAGCAGTACTATTAAAGTTATGGGCGTTGAACCAGGAACAATAGGAATTGTAATGACATATCCAATTTATGAAACTGCTGCTCTTAAACTTCATACAGTTCCTGGTGAAAAATTTTCAGGTGTATTAATATTTATTATTCAGATAAAATCTCTTATAAAAGAAGTTTTCCCCCAGGACACTGCATTAGAAAGCTCAGAGAGATGGCTTCTTGAAGACAATGGATTCATTTTATATACAGAAAAACACCCTTCTTTAGTAGAAGAAAATATATTCTCTTTTCTAAATAAAAGCAGGAAGATAGAACTTTCTGATTTTATAAAACTAGGGTTTAAACAAAAAGCGGGGAAAGGGACTTATTCATGTTTATTTGAACCAGGGATCGAAGATGATTATCAGGATTATGAGCAGCTTATTTACTATCATAAGATAGATTTAGGAAACAAAAAATGGTTAATTGGAATATGTACTCCAAAAAAAGCTTTTATGTCAAAAATATTATCCACTTTCAAAACTTCTATTTTAAGCACCAGCTTAATTATTTTATTCCTTTCTTTAATAGGAATCATTATTTTCATAATTACCCAAAATATTCTTAAGGTAAAAATACAGGAAAAAGAAAAAGAGAGTCTTGAAATAAAAGTACAGGAAAAAACTGAAGAATTAAATCAAAAAAATAAAGAACTGGAGATAAGAAAGAATGCATTAGAAAAATTAAATAAAGAAATTGAGATTTCCAAAAAAGAGCTTCAGCAATCCGAAGAGAATTATAGAACTATTGTTGAAAGCTCTTTTGCAGGTATTGCAGTAATACAAAATAATAATTTTGTTTTTGTTAATAAAAAATTTTCTGAAATTCTCGATTGTGATAAAAATGAATTATTAGGGAAATCATACTTTTCTTTTATTAATGAAGATAATAAAAATTATGTTGATAAAGTTATAGAAAAAACTTTATCCGGTGAAACAACATCAACCAATTTTGACATAAAAATGATAAGTAAATTAAATATTATTCACGATATAGATTTATGGATAAATCTTATTGATTTTAAAGATCAAAAAGCAATTCGAATGTCCATTCGTGATATTACTCAGTCAAAAAAGAATGCAATAGAAATGCGGGAGACAAAAGATAAATTAGAAGCAATTTTTAATAGTATTACAGATGCTATTAATATAGTTGACAAAAATTATATTATTAAAGAAGCAAATATGGGCAGGGCAAATCTTCATGGCTGGAAACTAGAAGAGATGATAGGACACCACTGTTATGAAGTATTTCAAAACAGAGATGAAATATGTGAAGGTTGTCCTGTAAATGAAACTTTTTCAACCGGGAAACCAGCTTACAGGGAGAGAAGTGCTAAGCGATCCGATGGGATACAGGTAATTGCTGATGTGTTTACATTTCCTATTTTTAATGAGAATCATGAAGTGTCTTTTGTTATTGAATATGCAAGAGATATTACAGAAAAACGGTATTTGGAAAACGAATTATATCAATCTCAAAAAATGGAAAGCATAGGCAATATTGCTGGTGGGATAGCTCATGATTTCAACAACCTTATTAGTGCAATTTTAGGTTATACTTCATACATAAAATCTGAAGTTAATATAAATGGATTTTTGTATCAGCAGTTGGAAGTAGTTGAAAATGCTGCTCTTAAAGCATCCGAGTTAACAAGACAGTTATTAACATTTTCCAGAAAAGACAAATATTGTACTAAACCTATATCAATTAATAAAACAATAGAAGATACAATTAAATTATTATCACATTCTGTAAATAAAGGTATAGAAATAAAATTAAATTTATCTAAAAATTCATATTTAATAGATGGAAACGAAGGGCAGATACAGAATATGATATTAAATATATGTCTGAATGCTATTGATGCTATACCTCAAAGAGGAGAAATAATTATTAAAACAGCAATTCAAGAAGCAGATGAGACTTATATAAAGCAGTATCCAGGTTTAAAAACAGGAGAATATATTTTAGTATCTGTATCTGATAATGGAATGGGTATGGATGAAGATACTCAAAAAAGAATTTTTGAACCATTTTTTACTACTAAGAAAGATGAGAAAC
>JACRDZ010000064.1 GCA_016212735.1 Candidatus Firestoneibacteriota bacterium
CAACAATATTGTAGTACAGGTTGATAAAAAAATTATCCAAAGAATTCGGGAAAAATTTTGTTGATTATATTGTTGCAGACGGACTATATGCCTGTAAAAGGAATAGATGAATTAAGGAATAAAGAATATGAGCTTTGGGCAACAGATAATTTCTGGATGGACGGCGTAAAAACTCCATTAAAGGAAAGGAGTCATTAGAATGGCTCAAGTCCCAATGCAAGTAATAAATTCTATAAAAAGATTTAAGGAAAGTATTAAGTCTGGGCTTAATATAAAAAAGGTAATCCTTTTTGGCTCTTATGCTCGTGGTAATTATACAGACAATAGCGATATAGATGTTTGTATAATTGCTGAAAATATTTCAAATAATTATTTGGTAATGCTTCAAATAGCTCCAAAGGTTATTGGTATTGATGTATCATCATCCGTAAAGTCAATGTTCGAATTGTTACTTGTAATTGTAACGTTCAAGGAGAATTACCAGAATTTATGAAATAAATTGGTAAGATTATGCAAATTAATAATGTTTTGATTCAGTATATACCGTTTCATACCACAAATCAGCTTCTTCTTCAAGCATAACCGGAATTTCTTCCTGTACAGGATAAACTTTTTTACAATTTTTACAAATTAATTTTTCCTGTAGAGGGGCATAAATAAGTTCTTTTTTGCATATTGGACATGCTAAAATATCTAATAGCTTTTTATCTAACATTATTACTCCGAAATTTTTTATTTACTTGTAATTGGGCCATGTTCTTTACCGTGAATAAACTGGTCAACAATTGGATTTGTTGTATTGCGAATTTTTTCCGGTGTTCCTTCCTCAATAATAGTGCCATCATATAACATGGAAATTTTATCTGCAATTTTATAAGCACTTACCATATCATGAGTAACTGCTATAGAAGTTACTCCAAGCTTATATTGTAAATCCCGAATTAATCGATTGATAACATCTGCCATAATCGGGTCTAGTCCAGTTGTTGGTTCATCATAAAGAATAATTTCTGGACTTGTAGCTATTGCTCTTGCAATTCCAACTCGTTTCTGCATACCGCCTGAAAGCTGGGATGGTTTAAGAAATTCTACATTCTCCAGACCTACCATTTTTAGTTTTTCTATTGCAATATCCAGAATTTTTTTTTGAGGAAATTTAGAATGTTCGATTAGAGAAAATCCTACATTTTCCCAGATAGTTAAAGAATCAAAAAGAGCTGCTCCCTGGAAAACCATACCAAACTTTTTTCTAATTAAACTCAAGTCTTTCGGTTCAAGATTGGAAATATTTTCATTATCTACAAGAATAGAACCTTTATCTGGTTTTAAAATGCCTATTAAATGTTTAAGTAAAACACTTTTACCGCATCCGCTGCGGCCTATAATAACAATAGTTTTCCCTTTTTCTATATCGAGATTTACTCCCTGTAATACAGATTTTGAACGAAAAACCTTATGTAAATTGCTGATTTTTATTTTAATATCATCCCTGTTTTCATTCATAAACTTTCCTTAAAATAATACTATATTTTAACTCTTATGATTGTAATGTCAAATTATTAATTACCCAGTACATTTTTAATTAATGGAATTACGTTATTAACTTTAATTTTGTTTATATCAATAATCGGGATATTGGACTCCACATTATAATAATTTATTTCATTTATCTTATCCATTATCTCCTCTGGATATATATATTGCATTTTATTTGAAATCTCTTCAGGACATTGTGTAAATCTTTTAAAATGATGACCGCATGATATAATAATAGCACTTGTATCAACAGCTAACGCAATATGTGCTGCACCTGTATCATTTGATATTAGCAGTTTAGCTCTCGAAATAAGTTTTGCAAGTTCTATTAACGATGTTTTTTCTGTTAAATCTATAATATTTGAATGATTAACTTTTTGTTTTATGATTAGAGCCAGTTTTTTATCTTTTGAGGAACCTATTACAACTATTTTTAAATTGTATTTATTAGAAATAAAATTAGAGATTTCTATGAAATTGCTGACATGCCACTGTCTAAAAGCTTTCCCTGCGCCTGGAGAAATAATAACAAATGATTCGTTAGGAATAATATCCGAATTTATATTATCAATTTTTATATCTGGTTTTTTTATAAAAATATTTTTATTCAATAAAAAATTAAAGAACTCTTTATTTCTGTCAAATTCAAATAATATTTCATGTGTAGCATCAATAAGTTTTGTATAGTATTTATCAGAAATATTTTTTTTCCATTTTTTAATACTTTTTGGATCTCCTATACTGCCAATTTTTATATTTGCATAAGATGCTTTAATAATTGAATCACCATAAGAAAATAATCTGGTAAATGAAGGCTGTATCGCTATTTCAAATCCCTTTTGACTTATATTTCTTAAAATTTTAAATCTATAGAAAATATTTTCATCAAATTTATCTGTATTAATCCATATAAAATCATTTATAAACTCTTTATCAAAAGCTAGAGCTATATCTTTCCATATAATATTACCGCATAATGTAATTTGATAATCTTTATATTGAACACTTTTTTTTAGAATTTCTATAAAATTTCTAAATAAAACATAATCACCTATAGTATCCATGCGAACAAGAAGAAGAGTTTTAGGGACTATTTTATCAGGTTTACGAATAGCAATTAAATCAGCTAGAAAAAATATTAAAAATTTAACTGGTTTTGTTTCTTTTTTCCCAAACAAATAATAATTCCTCCATTAAAGCAGCGCCTAATACTATGATTTATGCTGGCCTATGTACTCAAGGTCTTCCTCAAGCATTTCTTTAACAAGATCATGAAAAGAAATAGTCGGCTGCCATCCTAACTTTTCTTTTGCTTTCTTAGCATCACCTAGAAGAACATTAACTTCGCTTGGACGGAATAATTTAGTGTCAATTTCAA
>JACRDZ010000065.1 GCA_016212735.1 Candidatus Firestoneibacteriota bacterium
ATTTATAAATTTTCGTTTTCTATGGCATATTTCACAAGACTTGAAGTATTGTGAAGATCTAATTTTTCCATAATCCGCATTCTATGAGTTTCAACGGTTTTTATACTAATAAAAAGCTTATTTGATATTTCTTTGTTTGTAAGTCCTGATGCAATTAATTTTAAAATTTCTTTTTCCCGCTCCGAAAGTATTGTATCTTTATTTTTTGTTTGCTTGTTTTCGAGAATGGATGGACTGATAAATTTTTCACCTGAGCTTACTTTTTTTATCGCATAAACAAGATCATGAAAGGCATTTTCTTTAAGAACATATCCAGATATTCCCGATTTTAATGCCTTATTAACTATTTGTGAATCGTTATGCATAGTTAAAAAAATAATTTTAGTATTAAGTTTATTATTCTGTACTTTTTCGGCAATTTCCAATCCGCTTATTCCCGGCATGGAGATATCAATAATTGCAATATCCGGTTTATTATCGATTATAAGCCTTAATGCTTCATTACCTTCTTTAGCTTGTCCTGTGACAATAATATCTTTTTCATTAGAAAGCATTTTAACAAGACCTTCGCTAAATATTATATGATCATCAGCAATTATTATTTTTATCATATGGATTCCTTATTTTAACAGATCGCGGTCAGGAGACCGCTCCTGCCTTACATGCCTGGTAGAAGCGGTCTCCTGACCGCGATTTGTTAAATAGATTATTTTATCGGTATCTCAATATAAATTGAAGTTCCTTTATTAATCCCAGTTTCGATCCTGAATGTTCCATCTAAAAATTGCACCCTTTCCTGCATTGTAGCAAGTCCTATGCCTTTCGGTTTATTTTTAATTTTTGGATAGTCAAATCCCTTCCCATTGTCGCTTATTTTTAAAAACAAAATATTTTTTTCTTGTTTAAGCTCAATATTTACTGTATTTGCTCCTGAATGTTTTAAAATATTTGTCAGTGCTTCCTGATATATTCTATAAACATTATTCTTAATTTTCTCATTAATATCTTTTATTTCATCGGCACTATTAAGTATAATATTTATACCTGTTTTTCGCTGAAATTTTTTACTATACCACTCAATTATTTCTTTGATGTTTATCCTCTCCATGAATGCAGGCCTTAAATTTCGAGCTATATTTCTTAATTCTTCTATTGTATCAGATACTTCTGATATAAGGTTTTGAAACTGATTATCCTGTTTTGCATTTCGAGTATTTTTTCCTTTTGCATCCATCATTTGAAGATTAAGTTTTATTGCGATTAAAGATTGTCCGACTCCATCGTGGATTTCTCTTGAAATTCTTTTTCTTTCTTCCTCTTCCGCATCAATAATTTTACCCGATAAAGTTTTAATGTTACTCTGGATACGAACAAATCTTTCTGCCAATGCATACATAATGCAAATTATTAAAAATGGAACACCAAAAGCAGTTAGAGAATCACCGCAAAATTCTTTAATATGCATAATATCAAATATTTCAAGTATTAAAATAACAACACTAAAACCAAGGACGATTATTCCTATAAGAATTGGTTTTGATTCATCGGCTTCCTGTATGTATGCTTTTATTGAGATATGGAAAATAACATAAACTGATAATAAAATTAAAAATGCATATAAATATGACAAAATGAGGTATGATTTGTAATTTAAAATAAATAAACATAGAAAAAATAATATGCCGGATAAAAACATAATAATTTTTTGTATATAATTTAATTTTAATTTATATATCTGTATAATAAAAAGCAATATATTCGCAGGAAAAAGCGTTGAGATAGTATAATCCATCTTTGTAATCATAAAACTCTTAAATCCGGTTTCATAAAAAATAAGACTTTCAAATAAATAACATATACTGTAAGTAAAAAGAAAAAATATAAAAGTAATATATTCGTTTTCTCTTGCTCCTGCAAAATATAGAAAAAGATAGAACAAAATAACTGACAAAAAGAAAGTGATAAAAATAATTTCCACTGCTTTAACAGGAAATTCCTGTTTTAATTTTTTAATATACAAATTATTGTAATTACCAATAATGATAGTGCTGTTAAATATACCCCCTTTAAGATAAGTATTCATAAATTTAACTATAAGGATATTATCACTATTGAATTTCAAATTCTCCTTATTAATTCGATACAACCTCTCGACTTTAGTCGCTTCAATAAAACTATCTCCGATTATCCCTTCTCCTCCGATTTTAATCCCATTAAGAAAAACTTCGTCAGCATCCCCTATTCTTCCGAGAAAAATGCCCGGCTGTTGATAATCGGATATATTTTTAATATTAAATTTAAATTCGTACCAGCCAATTGCATCATCGATTTTATTAAAAGTTTTTGGTACTTTAATAATTGCAAACCTTGAATCATTCTTATGTTGAGAATTATAATTTTGAGCATTTGCTTTTGGTATGGTGTAATTTAAAAAAAATAAAATAATTATAAGTACAATTTTGCATTTATACATTCAGAATTTTTCCTTTGAAGGGAAAAGCTTTAACTAAGGAATATTCTGGTCCGGAAGAGGTTAGCATACTTTTAATCAACCTGAGTTCATTAACATTCTGAATGCCGATATTTATAAATTTTTGATTATTGAAATCAATTTTATCAATATATTTATTTATTCCTACCGAAGATTTTATTCGAGCAATAGTTATATGCGGATTAAATGGTTTTTTTTCTGCTTCACATAATGAGGCACTAATTAAATGTTTATCTAAATTTGTTTGCAATGTTTGAAGTTCATAAGCCCCTTCGGTTATTCCAATCCATATAATTTGAGGTTTTTTTAAATTTGGGAAAGCGCCTATTCCGGAGATTTTTATATTAAAAGGTTTAATTTCATTTAATGTACGCTTCAATATATTATAAAGTAAATTTAATTTGTTTGTTGGAAAAGCTCCGAAAAATTTCAATGTAATATGAATATTTTCAGGTTTAGTCCATTTAACAAAAGTGGATAAGGGAGACAGTTCCTTATATAATTCATTTATTTTATTTTTCAATTCTTGACCAAAATCAATTGCAACAAATGTACGAATATTTTCTTCCATAGCTTTATCCTAATAAATTTTTTCTTAACATATTCAAAGCCTTAAATGATGCTTTATTTTGAATTTGTTCTCGCGTTCCATCAAATATGAATTTTTCGCAATATACATCATTTTTTGTTGATAAGCTAATATAAACCAATCCAAGAGGTTTCATTGAAGTTGCGCCTCCAGGTCCGGCAATACCTGTAATCCCAATCCCAAAATCAGTCATATAAAGCTTTCGAATTCCGGAAGACATTTCATTGGCAACTTCAAGGCTTACAGCACCAAAAGATGAAATATGATTTTCAAGAATATTTAATATCTTTTCTTTTATGCTATTATCATAAGCAACAATTGATCCTTTAAAATATTTTGAGCATCCGGGTACACTTGTAATTTTATGGCTTACTAATCCACCCGTGCATGATTCAGCAACGGATAAGGTCAGGTTTTTTGAGCCAAGGAGCTCACCAACAACTTTTTCCATTGTATCGGAATCATATCCCCAAATATATTTTCCAAAAAATTTCTTACATTGCATTTCATAAAATTCAAGCTTTTCATTCGCTTCAATTTCATTTTGAGCTTTAACTGTCAGATTTAGTGACACTTCGAAAAAATCAGGAAGAAGTGAGAAATGCAATTGTTTATCATTTTGTAATAAAGGAGATAATTTTTTATCTATCTCGGATTCAAAAATATCAGTAAATTTTATTGTTTTTGATTTTATTTTTGGTTTATCTTTAACTAAATCTGAAATATAAGGAATAACAAAATCCAGAGACATCTGCTGCATTTCAGAAGGAACACCGGGTAAAGCAATAATAAATTTGTTGTTTATCTCTATAATAAGTCCTGCTGCTGTCCCGAATTTATTTTTAATAAGTTTTGCGCCCTCAGGTATTAAAGCCTGCTCTTTGCAGGAGATATTAAATTTATTTTCATCTATAAGATTTTTAAGTGCTTCTTCGCTTACGATTAAAGGTTTATTAAAAACTTTAGAAAGAGATTTTTTAGTAATATCATCAGCAGTAGGTCCCAATCCACCGGTAATAATAATAATGTCAGAGCGGGAAGAAGATAACTTAAGAATATTCTCAACATATTCTTCCTTATCCCCCACTATTGTAATAAGAGAAATTTCCATACCCTTTTCCCAGATTTTTTTTGCTAAAAAATTACTATTGCGTTCAACTAAATGACCGTTTAACAGCTCAGATCCGATAATTATTAATTCAATTTTCATGTTTTACTCCGATCAGCAACTTCTGCGCTCTCTGCGGTGAATAATTACATATTAAACTCCATTTTTCAAGATTTTTTATTGCTCTTCTTGATTTTATCGAATTTTGACCGTAACATTTAGAAAATAAAGCTAAGGTTAAGGTTGAGGCTAAGGTTAAGTTGAAAATTTCTCAACCTCAACCTTAACCTTACCTTAACTTTAGCTATATTGGAAAAATAGATGTCTCAAAAAATTAATAGTTATTATATAACAAATGATGTAAAAGTTAGTGAATGTATTTTAAAAGTTTTGCATGAAAATCCTGATAAATATGTATCAGGTCAAAACTTAGGTAAATCACTTTCGCTTAGCCGAACATCCATAAATAAATATATTAAAAAACTAATTGATGACGGATATGTAATCGAGCGTAAAACAAAGCTCGGGTATAAACTCGTTTCTTTGCCTGATCTGATTGCTCCTTATGAAGTCGAGGGAAATCCTGATACTGCGTATATTGGTAAAAAGGTTTATTATTTTAA
>JACRDZ010000069.1 GCA_016212735.1 Candidatus Firestoneibacteriota bacterium
AATATTTTATTTTTAGCTTCAAACATTTATATTTTTATTCTTTGCTTTTTTTACACTTATCGCAAATACCATAAACTATTAATCTATGACTCTGAGGTGTAAATTTATATTTTTTTGAAATTTTATTTTGTAACAATTCTAAATCTTCATCAAGGAATTCAATTGATTTATTGCAAACGTTACACACAAAATGATCATGATGTTTATGTTCATAATTATGCTCATATCTTATTTTATTATCATCAAGATGTATTTCTCTGGCAAGATGACACTCACATAATAATTTCATATTTCTGTAAACTGTACTGAACCCTATAATAGGATCCTGTTTCTTAATAATATTATAAAGCTCTTCTAATGTTAAATGTTTTTCTGTTGAAAGAAATATTTTTAAAATAGTTACTCTTGGCAGAGTATTTTTAAGTTTCCTTTTTGATAAAAAATCACTAAAAAACTTTATTTCGTTTTCCATGGGACACTCCTTTTAATTTAATGAACCATAGAATATTATTATTAGATAAAAACCTAATTGATTTTGAATATCATTTTCAATTAAAAAATAACACAAAAATTTTATGTTGTCAAGTAATGGGAAATATCCTCAGAAATTCCTCAAAATCGAAAAAATGAACCACAGAGTACACTGAGATATATTTATAATTTTAAAAACTCTGTGTTCTCTGTGGTTAATTTCTTTCTTGGGAAATTTCTGAAATATCCTGTTATTTAAGAATTAAAATTTCTTTAAGCATCAATGTTGTACAATTTTATTCCTTAGGAAACATAATTAAAAGGCACTCCAACTTCTGCAATAAATTGATTAGGTTCAGATGGTGTTTCTGCATTTGCATCATCAAATCTGATACCTCCAAAAAAACCCTGGCCAGTCACTCCATCACCCCAGAATAAATATACGTTACCTCTGTTTAATGGCGCTGTCGGCCCGGTTACCGGTCTTCCTATAAATGCGAACACTCCATATTTATAAGGAACCGGCATCGGGACTTTTGCAGTTATCCATACTTCAGCAGTGCCTCTATAGTTAAGATTATGAAATACTGATCCCGGAAACTTAAATAAATTTTAACTACTTATATTCAACAAGTTTCACAGACACAGCACCTATTAAAACACCACTTTCAATTAATACAGGTATTTTTTTTTCATCGTCTGTTACCCAAACATACAAATTCCCTTTATGTTTAAACAAACCTTTTGTCCCTGAAACAACAGGTTCAATTTTTATTGTATTGAAAACACCAGCAGGTACAGAAATTTTTTCTTTTTTTAATATTTTTATAACAAGTTTTATGACTTTACTCCCGTCAAACATATTAAAATAAACATCTTTGCCAACTTCCAGTGTAAGACTGCGGAAAAAATATATAGCAGAGAAAGGGTCATGAACCCCTTTTGGGATTTTATGATTTTTGTTATCTGACAAAGCTGTTTCATTAATATGGTCAAATATTATTATATCCTTTTCTCTATAATTTCCCTCATTTAAATCTTTATCATATTTATAAGGAAAAAATGTTTCTTTATCTACAAGACTTATAATCTGATCTTTTACAGGATAAAAAAATGACACATACCTTGATGATTTTGTTTCAGTAAATAATTTATAATATGTCCTATTATTATGATAATAATCAGAATTATCTATTTTCATTAAAGTATCACCAGCATGGAAATTCATCCAGAATATTTTATAAGACATTGATTCACCAACACGTACAAAAGTCTTATTAAAGGCGAATATGGTTTCATTTATGACTAAAATAAATAAGAGGGAGTATATTAGAATAGCTAAGAGCCTATCCGAAATACATTTTCTACTACGGTCGGCTGCAAAGTTTATGGGCTGCGTTCTCGGAGCAAAAAGTCCTCGACGTATTATTAAATACGCCTGTGGGCTTTTTGCTCCTGCGGCCTTGCCCATAACCTTTTCGCTCGACCTCGTTACGAAAAGTGTATTTCGGATAGGCTCTTATAAAATATTATTATTAATAAATAGTGTGGAAATTTGTTCCCATTCAGGGGGTGGTAACCTTGAAATATCAAAATATATTTCAAGGATTTGTGGTATTTTTATTAATAACACTTATCCCTGTATCAATAGAATCTATATATAAAATTGATATCCTGCCATTAAAAGGAGATAATTTTAAAAATTTTTGTTTTGTTTTTATGCAGGATAATAAATATCAAAAAAATAATTACTATCAATCAAGAGATGTTGGTATAAAAAAATATCACTTTTCGAGTAATACACAAAAAGATAAGTTTAAAAAAAAATCATTAAATGAACAAGTAAAGATAAAAGAAAATTCTAATTTAGAAGCTCTAATTAAAGCTCTTAATGACAGCGATAGTTTCATTCAAGCGAGTGCATGTGAAGCTCTTGTGAAATTCAAGGATCCTCGTGCTTTAGAAGCATTAATTAATGTTCTTCATGACAAAAATGGATATGTTCGAAGTATTGCTGCAAAATCTATTGGAAAAATGAAGGAACCTCTATCTATTTATCCTCTAATAAAAGCTCTTCAAGATAATGATAATGATGTTCGCATAAATTCCGCTCAAGCTCTATGCAATTTGACAGATAATTATAACTCTGAACTTCTTATTAATGCTTTAAAAAATAATGATAATGACATAAGAAGTGCATCGGCAAAAATACTCGGTGATATACGAGATATTGGAGCTGTAGGACATTTATTAGAATTGCTTTTTGATGAAAATGACATTGTCCGATGGCGAGCTGTAGAAGCACTGGGAAATATTAAAAGCCAGGAAGCTGTTATACCATTAATATATTTACTTAATGATAAAAACAGTATGATTAGATGCCAGATAATTAATTCATTAGGTAAAATTAGAGATAAACGCGCTGTTGATTCTTTAATTTATATATTAAAAAAAGACAATAATAAAAATGTCAGAATCAATGCCTGTGAAACACTCTGGAAAATAGGAGATATGAATGCACTTCAAGCGTTATCCGATGCGAAAGAAGACAATAATCCTGAAATACAAAAAAATGCTCGTCTGGCATTCAATAAAATAAACGATATTAATGCAGTTGACCCTTTAATCGAAGCATTAAAAGATAAAAACAGTTTTATCCGAATTGAAGCAGCAGAAGCTCTGGGTAAAGTTATAAATATTAAAGCTATTGGCCCTCTATTAAATGCTATGAATGATGAAAACATAAATGTGCGTGAAAAAGCTAAAAATTCCCTTGATAAATTAACCAGAACAATTATTACTTCTTTTGTTACTGATATAAATAGTAATAATATTAATTCTATATCAGATTATTCAGGAATTTTTGCTCAAACAGATAATATACATATAATAGAACCTTTACTCGATACTCTTCATGATAATAATAATGATTTAGAACGAGAAGCTGCATGGTCACTTGCAGAACTTAATGCTATGTCTGTTTTGCATTTAATCAAACTTACAAAAGATAATAATATAGTTATACGAAAATGGTCTATATGGGCACTCGGAAAAATAGAGGATAAGAGCGCTGTTATGGCAGTTATTAACTCAATTAAAGATAGTGATTTATCTGTAAGATGGGAAGCATATAAAGCAATTGGTGAAATTGGTGAACCAGCGGTTGCCCCTTTTCTGGATATTTTTATGGATGAGAATAAAAACTTTCAATGGATGGGAGAAAAGGCACTTCTTAGAATAGGACAACCTGCAGTTCTTCCTCTTTTAAAAATTCTTTCAGATGAACATCCTGTTGTTCGATATAATGCTGTAATAGTATTAGGAAAATTAAGAGATATAAGAGCAATAAAATCTCTTATGGAAATGCTTCATGATCCAAATCCTTATGTCAGAGCACATGCTGCAAAAGCTCTTGAAAACTTTAACGATCCCAGAACTGTTATTCCTCTGATTACTGCATTGCAGGATAATAATCCTTTTGTTAGACTGCGTGCTTGTGAAACTCTTGCAAAAAAAAAGGATATTCGATCAATAAAACATATTGTTAATTTGCTTAATGATGAAAATCTATATGTTAGAGTAAGCGCAATAAATGCACTTGGTGAAATAAAAAATTCGTATGCAGTAAAATATCTTATTAATGCTTTATACGATAACAGTGTCTGTATTAGAGAGTGTGCGGCAGAAGCTCTCGGAAAGATAAATAATCCAGAAGCAATAGTCCCGCTTATAAATACTTTTAAGGATGAGAATATATTTGTTTGCAGAAAAGCATTAAGTTCAATTATCCAGATTGGAAGACCCGCTATTATACCTCTTGTAGATGCTCTTTGTGATAATAATACTGCTACCCGAAGATATGCAGCAAAAGCTATAGGAGAAATTACAAATAAGGAATTTTAATTTTAATAATATTTGACAAATTATAATTTATTATTATAGTATTAAAATTTGAATTAACATATGTTTTATCTCTCCTTTAAAGGTCCTTTAATTATGAAAACAAAAAGAAAGGTGTTGTGGATATTACAGATTATAAAAAAAAATTAGAAGCATTAAAAGCAATGGAAAATGACCTCCTGGAATCTATAAGACAATGGGATTCTACTTTTAATGCAATAAATGATCTTGTACTTATAATTGATATGGATGGTAATATAAAAAGATGTAATAAAGCAGTGTCTTTTTTTATTAAGAGACCCATTAAAAATATTTTGGAAAAAAAATGTTTTAAACTCATTCATTGTACAAAAGGTTCTATTGAACAATGTCCACGATTAAGAATGATTAAAACTCATACAAGAGAAAATATGATTCTACAAATAGAAAATAAATGGTTCAACGTTACTACAGACCCAATTTTTGATGAAAAAGGCAGTATTTCAGGTATTGTTCATATTATGTCTGATATCACAAATATTAAAAAAACTGAAGAAGCTTTAAAAAGAGCTTATGTTGAGGTAAATGAAATGCAGTATGAATTGATTCAAACAGAAAAAATGGCTGCTTTCGGAAAATATTCATCTGCATTAGCTCATGAGATAAAAAATCCTCTGGCAAATATTAAAACATCTGCACAATTCTGTCTTGATAAATATAAACTTGACAGTGAAATAAGAGAATATTTTAAAATAATTTTAAGAAATTCTGAAAATGCAATAAGAGTTATAAAAGAGTCTCTGAATTTCACAAAACCTGATATATTTACGTTTAAACTGGGAAGGATTGAAGATGTAATTAATAAAACCTGCGATCATGTTAAAGCTATATGTTTAAAACAAAATATAGAAATATATAAAAATCTGTCGAAAGATTTACCTCAAATTGTAATTGATGAAAGAAGACTGGAAGAAGCATTTTTTAATTTTATTATTAATTCTGTCGAAGTAATGAAAAACGGCGGGAAATTATCTATAAATGTTTCTTTTAATAAAGACCATATTATTATAATATTTGCTGATACAGGGACAGGTATTCATGAAAAAGACATAGATAAAATATTTGAACCATTCTATACAACAAAAAGAGACGGCATCGGGCTTGGACTGGCTGTATCCAGACAGATTATTAGATATCATAAAGGGAATATTGATGTTAAAAGCATAATTAATAATGGGACAGAAATAATAGTAAAACTTCCTCTGGATCTTTATAATATATAATCAAATTCAGGAGCAAAAATGGATAAAATATTAATTATTGATGACAATGAAGATATGCAGTTTAATCTTTCTAATATTTTTAAAAGCGAAGGATACATGACTATAACTGCTGGTGATGGAATAACAGCTTTTGAAAAAATTAAAACTTATCTTCCGGACCTGGTCTTACTGGATATCAGGCTGCCTGAAATGAACGGATTAGAGATATTAGAAAAAATAAAACAAACTGACGAAAATATTATTGTAATTATGCTTACAGCATATGGTGAAACAAAAAATGTTGTTAAAAGCATTAAACTTGGAGCATATGATTTTATTACAAAACCTTTTAATAATGAAGAAATAGTACTTACAATTAAAAAAGCACTTCATGCACAGTTTTTAACCAGGGAAGTTAAAAGATTAAAAAATATTGTTATAGAAAAAACTTCATCTGAAAAAATGATAGGTGAAAGCCGTGAAATAAAATATGTTTTAAAGCAGATAGGACTGATTGCTCCTACAAATTTAACAGTTATTATCCAGGGCGGAAGCGGTACAGGGAAAGAACTTGCAGCGCAATTAATTCATCAAACAAGTCCGCGCAGAGATAAACCTTTTGTTGTTATTGACTGCGGCGCTATACCTGAAACACTTGTAGAAAGCGAACTTTTCGGGCATGAAAAAGGAGCTTTTACAGGTGCTGATGCAAAAAAAGAAGGAAAATTCGAAATTGCAGACGGAGGTACTATTTTCCTTGATGAAATAGGAAATCTGCCTTTATTTGCACAGGCAAAATTACTGCGTGTTATACAGGATAAAAAACTTCAGCATCTTGGCGGTAAAAAAGACATTTATGTTGATGTAAGAATAATTACTGCTTCAAATATAAATCTGAAAGATGCGGCTTCTCAAGGAAAATTCAGAGAAGATCTTTATCACAGATTAAATGAATTCCATATTAATGTCCCTCTGCTTAAGGAAAGAAAAGATGATATCCCATTATTAGCAAAACATTTTATGGTAGCTGCAAATATAGAATTCGATAAAAACATCAAAGGGTTTTCATCAGAAGCTATGGAAAAAATTATTGAATATGACTGGCCAGGGAATGTCAGAGAATTAAAAAATATGATAAGAAGATCTGTTTTAGTTTCTAAAACAGACTATATTAGAGAAGATGAATTATCTTTAAATATTTCAAGTTCAATCTCAAAATCTGAAAATGAATTATATGATAGTATAAAAAGCGGTATATCATTTGATGAAATAATCTCAAAATTCGAATATAATTTATTTAAACGAGTGCTTATACAAACTAAAGGTAATAAAGTAAAAGCTGCTGAATTATTAAAAATGAATAAAAAAACATTTTATAGAAAAGCTAATAGTTTTGGTTTATGACATTTTTGTCCTTCTTTATTCTCAATTTTGTCCATTTCTTAAAAACCAATAAAAATTCCATCTTAAAAATTCCCATAACTTATGTCAATTTGTGTTTTTATTAATAAACTGATTATGGCATATAAATTGCTATATAATTTTTCATCAATTACTGACTGATCTTGTACCGCTAACAAATTATATAATCAGATTATGATTTTTAATTAAGGTGTGTATGACACATAAGCCAATGTTAGCGGTACAAGACCGCTTAATAATATGATAAAAACTCATCCGTATGTTGGTTTTAATATTCTAAAAAATATTAAATTCCCATGGCCAGTCGCAGAAATTGTTTTAGAGCATCATGAAAGATTAAATGGGTCAGGGTATCCGATTGGTCTTTCAGGTGAAGATATTCTTCTTGAATCTAAAATACTGGCAGTATCAGATGTTCTTGAAGCAATGTCTTCCAACAGACCTTACAGAATAGCGCCTGGAATTGATAAAGCATTAAAAGAAATCTCAACTTACAAAGAAATCCTGTATGACTCAAATGTAGTAGATATATGTCTTAAATTATTCAAAAAGAAAGGATTTACATTTGAATAGTTTTAATTGATTATCCAGTAAAATCATAGAACCGAATGAAGATGAGTTGGAAGAAAATGGTGATGATATAGAGCAATGGCAGGTTGGCAGAAATTCCTCAAAATCGAAAAAATGAACCACCGGGTACCCTTTGGGTGCACTGAGATATATTTATAATTTTAAAACTCTGTGTCCTCAAATTAATTTTTACTTATAAAAGCTTTGTGTTTTATGATCTTTCTTACTTTTTTTTTGAGAACACTGAGTAATAAATAAAAATAAAATAAAAAATAATCTGTGTTCTCTGTGGTTAATTTCTTTCTTGGGAAATTTCTGGCAGGTTGGAAAAAAATTAAAATTTGATCTTGCTGATATTAATTTAGAAGAATGGTTGAATGACCTGAAAAAAGATAAAGATGCGCTTATTGATTTATTAAATAACGCCAGCGCAGTAACAGCGGATAGAGACGCTAAGCTCTCAGTGGATGTTTGGGATAACAGATGGATTTGATGTGGTGATCGGGAATCCGCCGTATGGGCTAGATTATTCTGATATAGAAAAAAAATATTTTCAGCAAAATTATCTTTCAACAAAAACTATAACAGGAATTCAAAAAGGTTCATTAGATAGTTTTACAATTTTTATTGAGCAAGGCTACAATGTTTTAAAAAAAAATGGTAACCTAAACTTCATTGTTCCAATTTATATAACTTCAAGTGATTCAATGACAGCACTTCATAAATTACTTGAAGAAAATTGTGAAACAATAAAAATATCTTCTTACTCTGTAAGACCACAACCAATTTTTTACAGAACAACAGGTGGCAGATATTTTAAGATAATTACAAATTATTCTACCGGCTCAACCAAAGAAAAACCAATTTACTTCGAAAAAAATTAGTAAGTACTATTGGTGCTATTCTTAGTAGTAATTTGTTTTTTTGGTTCTATCAAATATATTCTAATGCCGGCGCCAATATTCTCTGCCATCTGCACAACTGTCAGACAGGAATGTCTGACCTACCTGATCAATGGCATTGACACTAAATATATTTTTAAATTGAGCATTGACAATTGAGCATTGAGCATTAACCCATCCTTTTGCCTATTGTTTTTATGCTGCTATTAATAATTTTACATAATTCATTACATTCATTCATAATATCATCTATTATTTTGTCTACAGACCATATTACAATGTTTAATTATTCTA
>JACRDZ010000076.1 GCA_016212735.1 Candidatus Firestoneibacteriota bacterium
GCATTGACAATTGAGCATTATAATTCAATTCATATTAATAACGTCTAATGTTTTCAAAGGATTTAAACCTCAATGCTCAATTCTCAATGCTCAATTGCCAATTGTCAATGCTATTTACCCAGACTTGTGGGTAATAGTAAGCCTGCTTTTCACTACATTTTAAGCTAAAAGTTCGTTGTAGTACTAACCTGTTATTATTTTCTACTTCTCCTCATATCCTCCATGACATTTCACACACATTTCACCTTTTGGGAAATGCAGGTAGGGTTTATTACGATTGCTATGAGCATTATGACATGTATAACAAACTACTTTTCCTGTTCTACCCAGAGGAAGGTCATAGGATACATTTACTTTCTCTGAAGGATACATATCAATAATATGCTGATGTGTAATTTTTTCCGGGTCATGACATAGATAACATATTCTGTTACCACTTTCAATTAAATTAAACTCGCTTGAAGACCCATGCAGTCTATGACATACAGCGCATTCATTATTTATATTTTTAACAACTTTTTCAAGTTTCTGTTTTATTTCAGGAGTAACTCTATTTATATTATGAGGACTATCCAGGTTCACAGCATGACATGTATAACATAAAACTTCCTTCTTCTCAACAAAACCCACTTTATCACCATCCTTTTCATGGCAAGTAGTACATTTCAATTTTTTTACTGCAGCATGCCCAATAATAAGTTTTGGTGTTGAGGTTGCATGTGGAGAATGGCATCCGATACATTCTGTTTTTGTTACAGGATATTCTTTATGGGATTTAATAAATTCTTCCGTTGTCGGTTTATGGCATTTATAACATAACTCATTTCCTGAAGCAATAAAACCGGCATCTGATGCTATTATCAAACCTTCTTCAGTCCCTAAATGCCTTTTATGACATTCTTCGCATTCATCTTTAAAAGGCGGATGAATAACTTCTGCAGTTTTAAGCAGTTTCTCTTTTTCTTCATGACAGAAATAGCAGCGTGCATAAGTCTGGAATAAATTTCTGAAAATCTGTATTCTATTATTTCTGGTATCAACTACATAAAGTTTATTTTTAAAAAAATCCATACCTCCGGGATTATCAAATTGTCCTGAATTTTTTCCCAAATTACCAAATTCAAACATGATTTTTCCATCATTATTGAATACTTGTATGCGATTATTCCCGCCATCTGCTACATAAATATTTCTATCCTTATCAAGAGTAATTCCTTCAGGTTTTGAAAAATCACCTTCTCGTGAACCAGCACCGCCAAATTTCTTTATAAATAATCCTTTACGTGTAAATACCTGCACACGGGAATTTCCTGTATCTACAATATATATATACCCGTCCTTTCCAACTTCAATTCCTGTGGGATTAATAAACTCTCCTTCCTTCCTGCCATAGCTGCCAAATTGAAAAAGAAATCTTCCTTTAATAACTTGAACGAGATTATTTCCTGTATCAAGTACATATATATAACCATCTTCATCAATAGTTATATCAAAAGGCATATTAAACTTACCTCGCCCTGGTCCATTACCCCCAAATTGAGTAAGAAAGTTTCCTTTTTTTTCTTTAATATCAAATACATATACTTTATGCTGACCAATATCAGTAACAAATAGATGCCCTTCTCTATCCAATGCAACTCCCCATGGAATCGCAAATTCTCCGTCACCCATTCCTCTTTGGCCAATATAATATAGAAACTCCCCTTTTTCGTTAAATACCTGCACTCTGGCATTAAGAGAATCAACAGCATAAATTTCACCATTTTTCCCTACTACTATACCTGCAGGATTAGAAAATTCACCATTTTTCTTTGTTGATCCTTTTATTATCAAATCTACAGTATTTGCTTTTTGATTTTCTGCTCTTAATAGAGGACTTATTAAAATTGCGATAGAAACTATAAAAAATAGATATTTAAATATTGTTTTGTACTTCATATGGCTCTCTCCCCTCTTATCCTTACTATTACCCACAAGTCTGAAAATGCTTGTGAGAGTAAGCTGAAATTTACAAATATTTCATTGACGATTGAGCATTGACAATTGAGTATTATAATTCAATTCATATTAATAACGTCTAATGTTTTCAAAGGATTTAAACCTCAATGCTCAATTCTCAATGCTCAATTGCCAATTGTCAATGCTATTTACCCAGACTTGTGGGTAATAGTAAGCCTCTTATTTTATAATAATCTTTTATTGCAAAAACAAGATCTGAAATTGTATATTTTTTAGGTACAATGTCTACCTGTATTCCAGATTTAAAAGCTGTTTCTTTTGTAATTGGGCCAATACAGGCAACTTTGCAATTTTTTAATAACTCTACTATTTTAATGTTTTTTTGTGCAAATATTTCAATAAAATTATTTATTGTTGAAGAACTTGTAAAAGTTATTATATCTATCATTTTATTCTTCAGTTCTTCTAAAATATCATTAATATCAATAATAGGAAGAATATTTTTATATACAGGAATTACATGTACCTCTGCTCCAAGCTCTGCTAGTCTTATTGGAAGTATCTCTCTTGCTTCCTCTGCACGAGGGATTAATATTTTTAAATTTTTTATATTTAATTTTTCGAATTCAGTAATTATCCCTTCTGCTTTATATTCTTCAGGTAAATAATCTATTTTGAGTCCCTTTTTCTCTATTTCTTCACCTGTTTTAGGACCTATTGCGCATATTTTTATATTACTTATAATTCTTATATCTTTTTCTTTGTTTTTTAATCGGTCGAAAAAATATTTTACACCATTTACACTTGTAAAAATAAGCCAGTTATATCTGGATATATTTTCTATTGCTTCATCTAACTTACTATAATCAGAAACGGGTACAATTTCTATTGTTGGAAATTCTATTACTTCTGCGCCTTCATTTTCAAGCAATTCTGTAAATTCGGCAGATTGATCTTTTGCACGCGTAATTATAATTTTTTTACCAAATAGAGGTTTAATATCAAACCATTGCAATTTATTACGCAGTTTAACCACATCACCCATTACAACAATTGCCGGCGCTTTCAGTTTAGCTTTATTAACATTATTAACAATAGTCGAAAGTGTCCCGGTAACTGTAATCTGTCCATGTGTTGTGCCGCAGCTTATTACTGCTACTTCTGTGTTTTTACTTTTGCCTTTTGAAATCAATTTTTTTTGTATAAAATCCAGATTAGAAAGAGACATATAAAAGATTAATGTATCCTGTCCACAGGATATTTTATCCCAATCTATTTTCCCCTCACATGATTTATGCCCTGTTATAAACGTCAGAGTAGAAGAAAATTTTCTATGAGTAACAGGTATTCCTGCATATGCTGAAGCAGCAATTGCTGATGTTACTCCAGGGACTACTTCAAATGGAATATTATTATCTGACAGCCATTCTGCTTCTTCTCCTCCTCTGCCAAAAACAAAAGGGTCTCCGCCTTTAAGCCGTGTTACTATCTTACCTGATTTAACTTTATCTTTCATAAGAGAACATATTTTTTCAATATCTAAATGATCTTTATGCCCTCTTTTATTTACAGGAATTATTTCTGCTTCTTTTTTTGAATAATAAATCAATTTTTTATTTGCCAGATAATCATAAATAATAACATCTGCTTCTTTAATGCATTCCATTCCCCTGATTGTGATAAGCTTTGGGTCACCAGGTCCTGCTCCGACAAGATAAACTTTACCTTTAGAGTTCATAGAGTTTATAACAGTTCATAGAGTTGTTAAACATGAACTCTCTGAACTTATCTTACCTCATCCATTTTGCTAATTCCTTAGCATGATATGTTATTATAATATCAGCACCAGCTCGGAATATAGCAGTAATTATTTCCATAGTTACTTTTTTTTCATCTATCCAGCCTGAAGAATGAGCAGCTTTTACCATACTATATTCTCCACTTACATTATAAGCAGCTACAGGATAATTAAAAGTTTCTTTTACTCGATTAATTATATCAAGATAAGCAAGAGCAGGTTTCACCATTATAATATCTGCACCTTCTTCTATATCAAGTTCAACTTCTCTTAATGCTTCTCTTGCATTTGAAGGATCCATTTGATAAGAACGTCTGTCGCCAAACTGCGGGGTAGAATAAGCAGCTTCTCTAAAAGGTCCATAAAAAGAAGATGCATATTTAGCTGCATACGACATAATAGGGATGTGTGAAAATCCGGATTTATCTAAAATATTACGAATAGCTTCTACTCTTCCATCCATCATATCTGATGGAGCAACCATATCTGCACCTGCTTTTGCATGAGAGCAAGCCACTTTTGCTATCAGTTTTAATGAGGGATCATTTAATATATTTTCTCCCTGTATCAATCCACAGTGCCCATGATTTGTGTATTCACACAAACATACATCTGTTATTACAATCATATCCGGACAGGTTTTTTTTATTGCCTGCACTGCTTTTTGCACAATACCAAGAGAATCATATGCTCCGCTTCCAACTGCATCTTTTGCTTCTGGTATACCGAAAAGCAAAACAGCAGGAATACCAATATCCTGTATTTCTTTAACTTCTTCGATCAAATAATCTATTGAAAAATGATAATTACCAGGCATAGAAGATATCTCTTTTTTTACTTTTTTCCCCGGGACTACAAACAATGGAAAAATTAATTTATTAATTGAGATTGATGTTTCTCTCACCATATTGCGGAATTTTTCATTTTCTCTCAATCTACGTAATCTGTATTTTGGGAAAAACATAAAAAAACATCCACCTTTCATTCATTTATTCAATTTTAATATTATCACATTTCAGGCTCTTATTGTCAATTAGTTTTTAATTTAATAATTAGGTTATAGGTTCTATAGTTTATTATTTTTTCTCCAAAATCAGTGAAGAAGGTTTGGTATTTCTTGAATAATTTCTTGGAGGCAGTATTTCTTTTATATCTTTTATTTTTCCCAGTTTCTCCATTCTATTGTATATTAAAACCCATGCACAATCCTGAAGAGGATTTATTTCACATTTTCCTTTATTCATTCCTCCGCATGGACCATTTAAAAGCCCTTTAGCACAATTTGTAACAGGACATATTCCACCTGTTTTATCAAGAAGACATTCTCCGCATAGGGAACAATGTTCGTAAAACCGTCCTATCCTGTTAATATTCCCAAGGAATAAGGTATCACAACCGGGATATACAGGTATGTCTGAAGATTCAACTACAGACTGAACTCCTGCGCCGCAGCATAAAACAAGAACTGCATCAGCCTGTGAGAAATTATCCTTTCTGTGTCTTAATTCTTTACGTGTGTTTAAAATATTACAAACAGCTTCAACAACCATTTCGCCTGCTATTATTTTCCCTTTTTCCTCCAACCGAATTTTCATTTCATTTACTTCTTTTTCACCACCAGAATAACACATACTAGCGCATTCCGTACATCCAACTAAGAATACTTTATTTGCATCTTTTAACATATCTTGAATTTTTGAAAAATCTTTTTGTTTACTTATTATCATAGCAAATCTCCTTTTTATTTTTAC
>JACRDZ010000070.1 GCA_016212735.1 Candidatus Firestoneibacteriota bacterium
ACTTTCAATTTCTTATACTTTTAAATAGAAACAATGAAACCTCTTGAGAACACAGAGATATAAAAAATTATAAAAATAAACTCTGTGATCTCTGTGGTTCATTTTTTTATCCTTTTTTTCATTTTACTTTTGACAGTACCTAACTGTTTAAAGACTTGTTTTATTGCAAGATTGTTATTAAACGAACAAAGAATAATTAACCCCCAGGGAGAAAGGACCTTCTCCCTGGAAGATTAACATTAGATATTATGGTTCTGTATTACCGAGAACATTGAAGATAACTTTTTTCTTAACAACTGAACCATCACTTAAATCAACATTTACATTTAAGGTATATTGACCCGCTGCCGTCAAGTAATTACTCTTAAAGTTGGTGTATCTGACGGTCTGTCCAACTGAAGGAAGAGTTCCATTAATTCTCTGAGTATTAAGATAGGGTGTAATATTTACACCATTTAATCTACCTCTTACCTTAACTACAGAAACTCCTGGGTTTTCTTTTACAATTAAAGCAAGATTAAAATCCTGAGTAAGTAAAAAATCACCAGCTTTTGGAGAGACGGCAAGAGAATTAACAGCGCCGCCGCCTGCACACCATACTACAGCATTATACATAAGCTTTTGACCCCAAACATAATTTATTGCACGGTCACAATCACTTGTTATATAGTGAAAATTTAAGTAAGCTGATCTGCCTGTACCATAAGTCCAGCTTGTTACAGCAGGTGAATTCCAGGTATCATTCCATTTTACACTTACTAAAGAACCAGCCTTTGGTATCAATTCTCCTTCATATCCAACAGCATTCCCTGCAACAAATGATACACCATTCAATAATGGATCAGATGGGACAGTGACAGTTACGTTCAATGATGCAGTATAAAACTCTTCCCCGTAGCTTGCTGATGTTACTGGCAACGAATTAAGATCTAATCCATAGTACAATGACCAATCTCTAAACCACGGAGTTGCTATAAGTCCGCCGCCATTGTTGACATAATTGTTAAGGTCAGTAAAAACTGCAGTAGAATACATATATTGCGCATTGCCGTAAAGTATTACAACATCATATGTTTGTAAAGTAGCTAAACCAGGATATGAAGTAAACACATTACATAATACATCAGGCAGCCCGTCTAAATAGTTTGCCAGATCAGGAGTCCACCAATCTCCGCCCATGATTGCTACCTTTATTTCACTAGCATTCAAATCTATTTCGCTTTGCACAGCTGTAGCATTTGTTCCCACATTATTAATATTATTCCCTTCAGTACCTGGAGCACTAGCTGCATTTACCATCCCATTCGCTATTAAAAGCATACATAAAACCAGTAAAAAAGCCTGTAACTTTTTTAACATTTTTACCTCCATTTTAATAAGTTTTATTTGGTTTAAAATCCATTTATTAACCTTTTCTATACTATTTCCTCACCTCCTTTTTTCGTAACTATTCAGCATATTTATTTCGCGGTGTAGGAGAGTCTGTCATTCCCGCAGTGTTTAAGCGGGAATCCAGATTTTATATTTAAACTGAAAAATGGATTCGTCCTTGACATCTTTAATCGGGGATTAAACATGTCGACAAGCCAAAGGTGCACGCTAATACAGTATTTTATGCGTTATCCATTAAATTGTGCTGAATATTTACCTTTTTTCATTCTATAAATTATATCAAATAAAAGGTTACATATTGGTTACAGATAAAAATAAATATTAAAATTATTCATTTTATTAGACTTTGATATATAGATTCAGTATCTTTTGATGGACTTGTTCCATGAGTTGAAGTAAGAATATTTTTAAGCTGCTGATATAATGCAATAGCAGATGTATTCTGCCCAATTTTTTTATAGCAAATCATAAGGTGCTGATAAAATTCTTCTTGAATATTAGTAATTTCAATACCATTTTGAAAACATTCTTTTGCTTTTTGCCAATTTTTATTTTCTATATGGTAATTACCTATTTTAAGAACCAGATTAGAAAATTTATTTATTAGTTGTTCCCTTTTAGGTATAACCCATGAAATGTCCATATCTCCTGGCAGAAAATGTCCCCTGTATAGCAAAACTGCTTTTTCCGCTTGTTCGATAATTTGTTCTTTATCTTTTGTCTTGTATTCCATATTTTCTATATTTTCCACAATTTGTTCAAATGCCCAAGCATCAACCCATGAGTAACGAGAATCGATAAATAAAACACCATCCTGAAACTGAATGACATTATCATTTTTAATTAATTTTCGCAGACGATGAAGAGTTGTCTTAAATGATATTTGAGCTATGTCCCCATCAGATTCTGGCCAGAGAAAATCAATTATCCGATCTTTAGAATTTTCTTTACCCAGAATTATTGAGGCTTTAAGAAGCTCCAGAGGTTTTTTTTGAACTTTCCCTGAGAAAGAAACAGGTTTGTTATCTATAACAAGTTGAAATCCGCCAAGTGTATATATCTTCAGTTCCCATGGCCAATTATAAATTTCAATAGGCGGTGTATCTGGAATAAGATTACGTTTTTTTACAAGTTTTTGCACATATTCAATTTCTATCCCACGTTCAAGAGCTTTTAAACAAATCTCGAGTATCATATCCGGACAAAAACCTAAAAAATTATAGAACTCTTTTTCCCTGCCAAGCAGCATAGCTTTCTCTAAGAATTCAAATCCTTTCATTTCTGTATCTTTTTTAAATATTAAATACGCTTCTAATAAAAGACACATATATTCAATTAATTTACTTTTAATTTTCATATTAATCTCTTCGCATTTATATAAATGATGTAATGCTTCTTTATTTTTACCCATCTTGCAATATATTTGTGCCATGTTAAAATGGCTGATTGCTTCAGAAAAAAGGAATCCAGATTGATTAGCCATTTTAAGTGCAATTTCTTGATTAAATAAAGCACGAGATATATTCCCCTGAATAAGTGAATACCATGCAATTACAAAATAATGAATAGCTTTCTCAAAAGCTCCAACCTTATCAACAAGCAATTCCATTTGTTTTAAAATTTCATCTACTTTTTGAAAATCTCTGCAGGATATTGCAGAAAACGCTCCATAGCAAAGGAACTGGTGGTCCAATAAATTAATACCTGTATTTTGAGAAATTTTTAATGCTTCAGAAACTATTGATAAGCAATTATTAAGAGAACCAATTAAAGAAAAATATAAAGCTTCATTTAATTTTAACCTGATTAATGCAAATGGCGGAAGATTATCAGTTTGTTTTAATTTATTTGATATTATTTCAAATTGAAAGAAGTCCCCTATAATTAAGAAATAAATAGAAACAAAAATAGCAGTTAATACTTGAAAATCTATATTTATTTTTTTTTCTGAAAGTAAAAGAGCGCGTTTCATCCATTTTCCCAGATCAGGATGTTCAGGCTGCCTGTAAAATAAACAAACAAACATGCATGTCGATACATGTGAGTCTATTTCAAGTGATGGAAGAGCTTTATTTATATGCAAAAATTCTTTTATGGAATTTATGCAATCATCTAATAAATGCATATCACCTAATCTGAAAGTAATTGTATCAACTATACTGCCCCATGATAAAAATAGACCAGTTTTATCACTTTGACTTTTAAATTTATTAAATGCATTTTCTAAAAGAATTATACTTTTATCTGGATTAAATACCTGCTGACATATCCCTGCCCAATAGAGAAGCCATGCGTTATTTTCAAATATTTCTTCCGGTATTTTACTAATCCAATTTTCAACAGTCTTTGATCTTCCCTGTGAAATAAAAGTCATTGCATGTTTAATAATCAACTGAATCAATCCATCCCACTCATGTATATCTTCAAAAAGCATTGCTGCATATTCAAACTGTCCATTTTCCTCAAGAAACAATGCAGAGGTCTTTTTAAATTTAAGAATATCTTTTTCTGAATAAAAGTCATTAGCTTTTATTAAAAGAAATTCTCTAAATAACGTATGATACCAATAAATTGGTTCTTGTTGAATTTGTTTGACTATAAAATATTGATTATTATATAAAAATGATAGTATTTTTTCTGTATTTTTATTATTTGTTATTTTTTCTGCTACCTGTGCACTGAATTTTGGCAGAAAAGAAGTTTTAAGAAGAAAATTTTGTATATCTTTATCTGATTTTTCAAAAACCTCATTTATAAAATAATTAAAAATTTCCTGATGCTTTAATTTATCCAATACATTGTAATCAATATTTTTTCTTTTTGCATTTTCGAGTAAAAGGACAAGTCCAGCAATCCATCCATCTGTTTTAGAATACAATTGTTTGATTGTTTCAGGTGTAATATTTTTTATACTACAGGAAGAAATAATCTCTTTAAATTCATTGATGCTGAATTTTAACTCATCCCATCCAATATAATGTATTTTTTCATTAGCTTGCAAGCGGGCAAACACTGGAGGAGACTCAAGTCTGCTTATAAAAATAACACTAATATTTTGAGATAAAATAGATAATCCAGTATTTATTATTTTATGAAATTCAGATTCTATTGCTATATTTTGATAGTTATCAAAAACTAATATAAATTTTTCTTTGTTTTTTGAAATAATACGTTTGTAAAATTCTTCAAAATAGCATCTTGTAAATGTTGGTATATTTAATAAATATTCTGGAGTTAAAAGCGGTAAAGGTTTTTGTTTTGGTGAGATATTTTTTATAGCTTCAGTCATGTAATAGAAAAAATTAGCAATTTGTTCATCGCTTTCATCAATATGATACCATAAACATGGTATTTTTAAAGAGCAAATATAGCTTGCAGCAAGTGATGTCTTTCCTGAACCTGCTGGACCGTATATCCATGTGATTGGGCGGTTATTGGAAGAAACCAATTCAAATAATCTCTTGCGAAGAAATATAGTTTTAGAAATATTTGGTATGCTAATTTTTGCTGATGTATTTGTTTTAAGATTAATAATTTTATTCATTTCTTTCTCTTTTACCTTACAATTGCGTTATAACTCTATGATAGATAGGATTCATTATAATATATATTATTAAAATTAGCATTATAATTATTATTAATGCTTTATTTTTAATTATAAAATCTCCTATTAATGAGTCAAAGAAATAGGAAATATATATTCAAATAGAAAACATGGCTGGAGAAGGTTTGAGAGTTATTGGAGTGTCAAAAGCTTGAAAATTATTTAATTTTATGGCTCTTTTTCACCGGGAATTTCTGGAATTTTAACTTGACATTGGACATTTAATTGTATATATAATATATTTTACTGTGTTTATAAAGGCGGTAGCTTAATGTTTTATTTTAAAAATGGAAATACAAAAATGGAAAAAAATAGAAATTATTTTGGTAAAAAGAAACTAATTTATATCTTTTTGATATGTAATATTTTATTGTTTTTAATAAACGCAAATGCAAAAGCTGAAAATTATACATTAGGTATTGGAGATATTCTTGACATATATGTATGGAAGGAACCTGATTTAACTCGAACTATTACTATAAGACCGGATGGATATATATCTTTTCCATTAATTGGTGACATAAAAGCAGAAGGAATAACCCCGTCATCTTTATCAGAAATCCTGAAGAAAAATTTATCTGCACAAATAAAAGATCCTCAGTTAACAGTAATTGTTAAAGAATCAAAAAGCCAGAAGATTTATATTTTCGGAGAAGTACAGAGACCTGGAGAATATTTTATAGAAAACAAAATCGGTTTGATAGCATCTATAACTAAAGCAGGAGGATATAAAGAAAATATAGCAGATTTAAGTTCAATTTTTGTTATTAGAGAAGATAAACTAAATAAAAATAAAATAAGAAAAGAAGTAAATCTGAAAAAATTTCTTTTAGATGGAGATTTAAGTCAGGATATTGATATTGAAACAGGAGATGTTATTTACGTCCCAAAAGTGTTTAAAAAAGTTTATGTTTTAGGAGAAGTTCGGAATCCTGGAGTTTTTAATTTAGAAGATGATGACGGAGTTATTGAGGCTATTACCAATGCTGGCGGTTATAATATAGAAAAAGCAAATATGAAAAAAATCGTGATAGTTAGAAAAGGCGCTTTAGATAAAGAAATTTCAAAACTGGATTTAGAAAAATTTATTGAACTTGGAGATCCATATCAGAATGTAGAAATAAAAAATGGAGATATTATTTATGTTTCCAGCAAAAGTCTTATTTTTGATAAAGTATATGTGATGGGAGAAGTAAATAAACCTGGTGTATATACTTTAGAAAAAGAGATGTCAGCTATGGAAGCAATAACTATTGCTGGCGGATATAATAAATCAGCACTTCTAAAAAGTGTTATGGTTATAAGAAAAACAAATGAACCAAAAGAGGAAGATAAACCTGTGGTAAACAGATTAGATTTATCTGAAATTATTAAGAATGGAGATACAAAATCAGACATGAAACTGGCAGCAGGAGATGTTGTTTATGTTCCTGAAAGATTTATTGCCAAGGTTGGAGATTTTGTAGACTTCTTCTTTAAAAATATTAATCCTGTTCTTGATACATATATTAAAGCTTATGAAGCCAGTCGTATTCAGGATAGATATAATTATTATAAAAAGCAATAGAGATATATACTCAGCGAGGTCATAAATTTGCATTTTTTCGCTGGTCTTTGACATCGATAGCTGTGTTGCTCAGGTTCGAAATAGTACTAGACTATTTCTCACCTTCGCGCCTTGCTCTCAATGCCAAATCCTCACCCAAAAAATGAAAATTTATGACCTCGCTGAGTATAACCTCTAAAATTTAAGGAATAAATTTTTTATTGAAAAAAAATTGGAACATACAATTACTACTCGAGATCATCTTTATGTTTTATTTAAAAGGAAGTGGATTGTTTTTTTGTGTTTTTTTATTGTAGTTGCAACAATAACAATTATTAGTTTTATTATGACTCCTCAATATGAGGCTACAGCAAAAATTTTAGTTGAAACAACGCAATCTTCTTCATTTTTTTCAGAAATAAATTTTTTTAAAAGTAATGACTTAATTCAGACAAAAGTTGAAATTTTAAGGTCAAAAAATTTAATTATGAAAGTTGTTAAAACTTTAAAATTAGATGAAAAACCAGAATATTTATCTATGGCAGCAATTGATACAACTTTAATAAAAGATCCTCAACAAAGATTAAATGTTTTAATTGAATGGTTACAGTATTATGTTGTGTTTATCGATACAATAAAAGATAGTAATATTATTACAATTAAAACTACTCTGTCTGATCCTGTAATGGCGGCTAAAATATCAAATACAATCGCAGATTTTTTCATGAAAGAAAATACAAATTATAAAAAAGAAGAAGCATCATCAACTTATAATTTTTTAGAAAAAGAACTTAAAACAATAAAAACGAATTTAAATGATTCTGAAGAAGCATTGAAAAAATTTAAAGAAGAAAAAAATATAGTTTCTCTGCCTGATGTTGCAAAAGTTAATTTAGAACGTCTGTCAACTTTTGATGCGCAATATCTTGATGCAAAAAGACAATGTCAAGAGTTAGAAATAAAAATAAAGCAAATATCAGGACAGATTGCTCAACAAAATAAGGAAATAGTTGTCTCTACTAATCTGGTAAACAATCCTATTATTAATGATTTTAAGAAACGTCTTTTTGATCTGGAACTTCAATTATCTGATGCAGCTGTAAGATATTCGGAAAAAAGCAGAGAGGTAGAAGAATTAAGAGGAAGAATTGAGGAAGTAAAAAAAGCGATTAATGATACAGTAGAAAAGACAGTAGGCAGTGAAGTTAAAGGTGTAAATCCTGTTTATCAGGATCTGTTATCAGAGTTAGTAAAAAGTGAAACAGACTTAGCCATAATGCAAACAAGGCAGAAAGCTCTCAAACAGGTAGTAGACGAATATTCTAATCGTATCAGTTCATTGCCTGATAATGAACTAAGATTGGCTAATTTAACTAGAGAAAAAAATAACAATGAAACTCTTTATGCGCTTTATTTAAAAAAATTAGAAGAAACCAAAATTGCTAAAAATATGAATGATTTTGGAGCAGCTTTTGTTCAGATTATTGAAAATGCATTTCCACCTTTACTCCCTGTAAAACCCAAAAAGACATTAAATATTCTTCTTGGAATAATAGTAGGAATAATTGTTGGTATTGGCATGGCATTTTTTCTGGAATTTTTTGATCATACTCTTCATACTTCAGTAGATGTAGAAAAAAATTTAAATATACCGGTTCTTGGAGCCATACCAAGATCAAAATTTTTGTATTTTTCTAAAAAGAAAGCGAAAAAAAATGAAAGACATTAAATCTTGTGAAAAAAGTTTTAGAGATATCTGGATAGCAATGCAGGTTATTTTATCCGGGGATAAAAGCAGGACTGTTGTTATATCAAGTGCAACAAAAGGAGAAGGTGTTACTACCACAATAATTAATCTTGGAAAAGCAATTGCTTTAGAGAAAAAAGTATTATTACTTGAAGCAAATTTTGAAAACCCGATATTTTCAAATATATTCAATTTACCGCAGGAAAATGGACTGACTGATATTCTTTCAGGAAAATTGGAAATAGAAAAAGCAATTAAGAGAAAGGATGAAAATAGAAATTTATTTATTATAACAGCCGGTTCAAATATATCCGATCATCATTCTTTAGCATTACCAGAATGGGAGGATCTTTTATACAAGTTAAAAGAGATATTTGATATTATTTTAATTGATACTCCATCTGTAACTTCTAATCCTGATGTAGCTTCGCTGGCTTCTATATGTGATGGAATAATACTTGTAATTCAAGCAGATAAGACCAGACGTGAAGTAGTTGAACATGCAAAAAGAACCATTAATAATGCTAAAGCTAAATTACTTGGAAGTATTTTAAATAGACGGGTATAT
>JACRDZ010000067.1 GCA_016212735.1 Candidatus Firestoneibacteriota bacterium
AGAACATATCACTATTTTTACACAAAAATATTTATTGTCAATGGGGTAGGTCGGCACTACAAGCCTTTTTTGACCTTTTTGAAAAAAATATCCTTGTAATATCAAGCTTTTTACAGGTTGAGGTATCTAAATTTTGTTGATTTTTAGGTTGAATTGCTTAAGTCGGGTTAATGGTTTAGATATAGATTATTTTTAAAATAATAGCAAAAACACAATGTAGCGGTAGGATTACCATCCCACCAAATAGGCGAACCGTCGAATATCAATATAGCAATGGAATTATTATGAACATATAATTAGAAATGATAAATCGTTACAGAAAATTAGAGAATATATAAATAATAATCCATTAGATTTAAATATAGATTCCCACCAATAACTAAGGTATTACATTGTGTATTTTTTATACCTTGATTTAATATTTTATAAGTTATAAAATATGTTAAGTATGATGACATTTTACTGTTTTATTGTTATAAATTAAGATAAATTTAGTAATTATGTAAGGAATAGTATTATGCAATATAGGAATTTCCCCGGATGGGACTTTGAATTAAATTGCTGGACAAAAGGATTTAATTTTGTTGCAGGAATTGATGAAGCAGGTCGTGGACCGCTTGCAGGTCCTGTAGTTGCAGCAGCAGTAATCTTACAGCCTAATATAGAAATATCAGGGATTAATGACTCTAAAAAACTCTCCCCTAAAAAAAGAGAAGAAATATTTAATATTATTCAAGAGAAATCAATTGATATAGGGATAGGGATTATTTCAGAAAAAATAATTGATGAAATCAATATTTTGCAGGCAACCATACTGGCTATGCAGGAAGCTGTCCTTTCTCTATCACATCAAAAACCTGACTTTTTGCTTATTGATGGACTGGAGATAAAAAAATTTCCAATTCCGAATAAAAAAATTATACGTGGAGATTCATTAAGTGTTTCTATTGCGAGTGCATCTATTATTGCAAAAGTTACACGTGACAGAATTATGGAAAAATTAGATATTAATTATCCAGAATATAGTTTTAGAGAGCACAAAGGATATGGGACAAAAAAACATTGTGAAGCAATTGCTAGATTTGGTGTAACGGATATACATCGTAAAACTTTTTGCCGTGTTAAGGAATATGTGAAATAAATAAAATTACAATATTTTGGAGTAAACAAATATGTCTTTCTATCGTATTGCTTTTGGTAAAAAAGGTGAAGATGATGCTGTAATATTTCTAAAAAAAAAGGGGTATAAAATATTAGATCGTAATTACCGAACAAGACATGGAGAAATAGACATTATAGCTAGCGAAAAAGATACATTAGTTTTTGTTGAAGTTAAAACTAGAAACAATAATAGGTGTGGAGAAGCACAGGAGGCTATGAATATCCGTAAACAGGAACAAATAGCAAAAGTTGCAGTACATTATATCTGGAAAAATAAATTAAGTTCTAAAGATTGCAGATTTGATGTGGTTGCTATAAATAGCAATAATGAAAATGATAAAACTGAAAATAGAATCCAATTAATAAAAAATGCTTTTATTGTAAATAAATTTATATCGGTTTAGTATTGAGAATCTATACCAGGATATATCCCTGTTTTTTTATATTTAAAATATTGTTTAATAATTTTATAATGATCAAAAGCCATATTAAGAGGTACAGTTTTTTCAGTGAAAATTTTACATAAAACCGCATCATCCGAAGCTTGAGGATAACCATTGGCTAAAGCAATAAAAACAGTAGTTATAGTATGATGACGTTTATCTCTTTTTGGGTCAGAATAAATATAGAATTGCTGTACTAGCTTAATATCCAAACCTACTTCTTCTTTTGCTTCTCTTATTGCACAATTTTCCAGTGATTCACCATATTCAACAAATCCGCCGGGTATAGCCCACTGTTTTGGATAGTTTTTTCTTTTTATTAATATAATTCCCTTTTCACCAGAGGGGGTCGTACATTCAATAATTATATCTGCTGTAGGAAGAGGATTATCATATTTTATTAAGCGTTTTTTACATTTAGGACAGATAATATATTTTTTCATAATTTTGTATCAATTTTTATCCATTCATTATTATTTTTATTATAAAAACCTTCAATTTTAAGTTTTTTTTTATTTATTTCTTCATAAGCTTCTTTTAAAAAATCACCGTCAAATTCAATTGCAAGACCACAGTCTGTAGTTATTTTCCTGGGTTTCATAACAACTTTGTTTTTTATTTTAAGTTTTTTTAAAATTTTTTCTGCAAACAATGTATGATGAGTAGTATAAAAAACTACTAGCATTTGCATTTTTTGCCCCTTGCTGCTATATTTCCAATACTTTTAAGTATTTAATTAATTTATCAATTCCGTCTGAAGCAGTAATTTCTTTATTTTCTTGAGAAATCTCATAACCTAATAATTCATTTTTTTCTATAAGTATAGAGAAAATTTCTTCAAGAGAAATAAATTGCTGTCCAAAAAACAACTCACAAATGTGTTTACTCAGAATGCATGCATTTGAATATGAATATAACATATCTTGTTCCCAGTTTCTGGGATTGTAGCTTTTTATTAATTTGTTTTCTAGAATTACATTTCCTTTTGCTTCAAGATTATAATTTCTATGTATAAGCATAAGTCCTAATTTCTTTGTTTTACTAAAATACTGCATAATTGCAGCATAATTAATATTAAGATATGAATCTCCGTAAATTATGAAAAACTCTGGCTCAAGATAAGGCAGTACTTTTTTTATTATTCCACCTGTTCCAAATTGACGAT
>JACRDZ010000068.1 GCA_016212735.1 Candidatus Firestoneibacteriota bacterium
AAGGCTTTGGGCAAGGCCGCAGGAGCAAAAAGCTCGCAGGCGTACCCTTTGTGGTACGTCGAGAACTTTTTGCTCCGAGAACGCAGCCCAAAGCCTTTGCAGCCGACCGCAGTAGAAGAGGGTTAGCGCTGTAGTGTTAGTTAACATGTATTCATGTTTCGGTTGACATTAATCTTATATTTATGGTAGATATATTATTATGGAAAAGATTATTTTAGACTGTAAGTCTAAAGTTATGAATGGAGAAAAGTTAACTTCTAAGGATGCATTTATACTGTTTTCCCTGGAAACTAAAAAATATTTACTTTTGCTTATGCACGCGGCAAACGCTGTTCGCAGAAAGTATAAAGGAGATTTTGTCGATTTATGTTCTCTTGTAAATGCGAAATCTGGATCATGTACAGAAGACTGCAAGTTCTGTGCTCAATCTTCACATAATAATGCACAATGCACAACTTATCCCTTTATTGGAGTTGATGCTATAGTAAAGCGTGCGCGAGAAGTAAAAAAAATTGGAGCACACAGATTTTGTATAGTAACCAGTGGTAATGAGGTTTCTGCTTCCGAATTTGAGCAGATTCTTGAAGCTGTCAGAATAATTCGTAATGACCTTAAAATGGAAATGGACTGTTCTTTAGGCTATTTAGAGACAGAACGGATACTTTCTCTTAAAAACGCTGGAGTTACGAGATATAATCATAATATTGAAACAAGTCCGGATTATTTTAAAAAAATATGCACCACTCATACTTTTGAAAAACGTCTTGAAACAATAAAAAGTGTTACTGAGTTTGGTATGGAAAGATGTTGCGGCGGCATAATTGGAATGGGGGAAACCCAGAATGACAGGATAGAACTTGCACTTTTATTGCAGAATATGGAGATAGAATGTATTCCTATAAATATTTTAAATCCAAGACATGGGACTCCTTTAGAGAAAACAGAAAGTTTGCCCCCGCTGGAGATTCTTAAAATAATTTCTATTTTCAGATTACTTAATCCAAAGAGTACAATAAAAATAGCTGGCGGTAGAGAGCATAATTTAAGAAGCCTACAAGCCATGTCACTTCTGGCTGGGGGTAATGGATTTATTATAAGCGGCTACCTTACAACTTCAGGACAGCCTATTGAAGCAGACTTTAACATGCTGAAAGATCTTGAACTGGATTTTTAGTTATATACAAATAAAAAAATATTAGAAAGGAGTTAATAAATGGATAAGAAAATAAAAGTTGCAGTATTAGGATCAGGAGGACTTGGTAAATCTGCCGCAAAAATTATTTCTCAAAAAAAGGAAATGTCTCTGGTCGCTATATGTGACAGTCAGGGCTATGCTTATAATAAGATGGGATTAAACACAAACAAAATTATTAACTTAAAATCAGGAGAATCAATTAAAGATATTCCCGAAGGGAAAATCTCAAATGATTCAATTGGAGAAATTATAAAACTTGCCAGCAAAATAGATGGGATTTTTATTGCTTTGCCAAATCTTCCGAATGATTTTATTCCGAGTGTTGTAAATCGATTTATTAAAAAGAATGCAAGTCTTGTATTTACTGATGCACTTAAAAGAACCCGTGCAGCTGAATTGATGTTTAAATTAAATAATAAACTTAAAAAATGTAAAAGCGTTTATCTTGTTGGGTGCGGTGCTACACCGGGATTGCTTACTGGAGCCGCTGTTTTAAGCGCGCAATCTTTTATTAAAATTGAAAAAGTTAATATATGGTGGGGAGTCGGTATTTCTAATTGGGAAGAATATAAAGCAACAATTCGCGAAGATATTGCGCATTTACCTGGATATTCAGTTGAAAAAGCACGTGCAATGAGTGATGAAGAAGTTAAATCTTTACTGGATAAAACCGATGGTAAACTTGAACTTCATGAAATGGAACATGCAGATGATATTTTACTGGAACGTGTCGGTGTTGTCAGCATCAGAAATCAGGTAAAAGTCGGAGGAATAATGGACACTCGAAATGCACGTAAACCTGTAAGTACAACAATGACACTTACCGGGATTACTTATGACGGACAAAGAAGTTCACATAAGTTTATTCTGGGTGATGAGACAACAATGGCTGCAAACGTTATAGGCCCGGCTTTAGGTTACATGAAAAAAGCTTTATGGCTGAAAAAACAAGGTATTTACGGTATATTCGGGTCTACTGAATTTATGCCGATGGTGGTTAAATAATTTTAGGAGTGTTAAATGACAAAAATACATAATATAACTTTTATCCCGGGCGATGGGACAGGTCCTGAATTATCTGAAGTTGCAAAACAATGCATAGAAGCTACAGGTGTAAAAATAAACTGGGAAACAGAACATGCTGGGATAGATATAATGGAAAAAACTGGGACTCCGCTCCCAGATTCAGTATTAAACTCAATAAGGAAAAATAAAATTGCTATTAAAGGTCCAATTACTACACCTGTTGGGAAAGGTTTTAGAAGCGTAAATGTGAGCCTGCGAAAGGCTCTTGACCTTTATGCATGTGTAAGACCATGTAAATCCTATAAAGGTGTCCGTTCCCTCTATAATGATATTGATCTTATAATAATTAGAGAAAATACAGAAGATCTTTATGCCGGGATTGAATTTCAGATAGATAAACCTGATACACTTGATCTTATTAGTCAGATAGAGAAATTATCAGGTCAAAAAATAAAACATGATTCAGGAATAAGTATAAAGCCTATTTCTGTTTCAGGCTCTAAACGAATAATTAACTTTGCTTTTGAGTATGCGCGTAAAAACAATCGCCGTAAAGTAACGGCTGTTCATAAAGCAAATATAATGAAATTTTCTGATGGATTGTTTCTTGAAGTAGCGCGTGAAGTTGCAAAAAATTATACTGATATAGAATTTGAAGATAGAATTGTTGATAATATGTGCATGCAGTTAGTTCAAAAACCTGAGCTTTATGATGTACTTGTACTCCCAAATCTTTATGGTGACATTGTGTCAGATCTTGCTGCTGGCCTTATCGGAGGGCTTGGTATGGCTCCTGGAGCAAATATTGGCAATGAGGCTGCTATTTTTGAACCAACTCACGGAAGTGCTCCGAAGTATAAAGGATTAAATCGTGTTAATCCATGTGCTTTAATTCTTTCAGGAGTAATTATGCTGAAATATATAGGTGAGAATGATGCTGGTGACAGACTTGAAAAAGCTGTAGCACAAGTTATTGAAGATGGAAAATATGTAACTTATGATCTTAAACCGAATCCATCTCAACCTGACGCTGTAGGAACAATAGAAATGGGAAATGCTATAATTAAAACCCTTGTTAATTTATAATTCTAAATATATATTTGTAATTATAACAGAACCAGTTATCTAATGTTTAGCAAGGTTATTATTTAATAAACTAACTTTTAGAATATTATCTACTTCTGTTTGTATTATACTTTTTGCTGAGTGGGAAGGGAATCCATGCAATAAATATTTAATTATACCTTGTTTATCCATTAAAATAAATGAAG
>JACRDZ010000073.1 GCA_016212735.1 Candidatus Firestoneibacteriota bacterium
ATTTACAACCTAAACTTGACGCGGTGAATAAAGTTGTCCCTATACCAGCAAATGGGTCTAAGATATTGTTACCAATCAAGTTATAACTATTAATAAAATATTCAACAAGCGATGAAGAAAACGCCTCCTTATATTTATACCATCTATAATTAGCAACTTTTTTATCTGCTTGGAAACTTACAATTTTTCTTGAAAGATTACTATCTTCGAATAGATAATTGCTATAATTAGTTTCTAAATTGTGATTTAGTTTTTCAATTACATTACTTTCAAGCATAATAATTCCTTTTCAAAACGATATTAATTTAGTTATAATTATATTTGATTGATGATTGGAATTCTATACCCATTTTTATTTTTATCCGTTTTAATGTTTTCTTTATGTTTTAATCTAAAATCTATAGAGTATAACTATTCTAATTTATTTGTGAAAGTTTGTATATTGAAATTTTATTTTTATTTTGTTTCTATTCGGTTTTAATTCATTTAAAACTAACCGAAATCACGGGCGTGCGAAGCGCTGTATTGAGCTTGTTGTAATTTTTTAAATTATTTCTATTATTTTATTAGTTTTATTAAATTTTATAATAGCTTCAATAGGTTCAGCATTCTCTGTAGTTACAAGAACACAACATTCATTAATATTTTCTATTGGTCTATTTTCCTGAGGAATTTGCATATTCCATCCATTTTCAGTTGGAGCAATTAAATCAAAAAGTTTTTCGTCATCTGGGTGTCCTTTTTTAATCAAAAATGCACAAAAGTCTAATTTTTCATTATCTTTTGAATTAATTATAGCATTAGGTCGTTCTTTACTAATGGTCCAACAAACTCTTTCTTTATTATTTTCAATAACTATATAACCTTTACAATTTTTTGCAGCAGTCTTCCCTATATTTTTCACTATGATTCTATTACATTCATATTTATAACCATTATCTGTATTCATGGTTCTACATTCTGGTTTTTTTTCAATTATAAGAACAGGACTATTATAAGTTTGCCAAAAAAGATTAAAGGGAATAGAAGTAAGCAAAGCAACAATTGCACTAATTAATGGATCTATTTTTCCATAAATACAGTTTGAAATTGCTAAAATAGCAATTAAAAAAATTAATGTTACTATTGCCCATTTATATCTTTTTATTTTTTTCATTTTATAGATTCTATTTTTTATCTGGTCTTGCAACGACCGAAATCACGGGCTGCGTATTCGCAGTCCCGTGCATTGAATATGTTGTAATTTTTAATTACTTTTGAAGTTATTTTCTAATTTTTTTATATTTTTTAGCTTGCTTTAGCTTTTAAATGAATACTTTTCATATAATGAGGTTTATTTTTCAGACTAAGAGCTTTAACGGTTTTTTCACTTTTTTTGATTAAATATTTTAAAGCTTGTCCTATTTCCATATTTTTGACTTCATTATATAATGCATCTTTCCATTCCCAAACTTCTAACTGAGCTTTTGATACCTTCTCATTTTTCATAATCTAATACCTCCAAAGGTGAAACAATTCGTATATTATGTGTATAATTATTTGCCAAGTTAACCAGATTAATCTTTGTCTCACGATTAATATTAGCCAGATGTCTAAAATTCCAGCTTAATAGAATATTCATTTCATTAATAACTGAAATAGCAACGTGATATGCATCAATTAATTTAGTTTGTGGAATAACTTCATGTTCGATATATAATTCTGCTAAAGATGTAATTTCATCGGATACTTGAATATCAACAAACTTAATAGAATATTTTTTTATTACTTGAAGCAATTTTTTACGTTTTTCTAAATCATTTGTAGCTTCTATTTCAGAAATTACCATGTTTGATATGTACACATCATATTTTTTTGTTTTTACAAATTGTTCAAAAAATTCTTCTGTTATTTCTTTCTTTTCCGGTGCATCATCAGCATAAAGAAAATTAATTACAGAAGTATCTAAATATATTTTGAGTAATTTCATGAATAATCTCCTATTCATTTATAAGTATATCAAGTTTACAGGTGAGATTCTATAATAAATTTATATTTTATTGTTTTTTAATTTCTATTTTATCAAACAATTTAATATTTTAAGTACGTCCCCTTAGTATTCCTGTAAGGGAAAAAGAAATCAAAAATATTATTACATAAGAAAATATCTTAAAATTAGTTATTCTCAGTTTATTTCCTATATACATTTATTTATCCTCCTTATTTTTAATTGATTTTATTTTTATTTTATTTATAGTTAGTTGCCAAGTTACCAACGTCCCCTATTTTCTTCTAATTTATTTGTTAAATTTGTCTATTGAAATTTTTCTTTGTTTTCTTTGTTTTATTTTGTCTTGCAACGCCCGAAACTCAGCCGCGCCGTACTCGGCGTCGGCTGGAGTGCTCTTGTTGTCAGTTCCTAATTTTTCTTAATTTCTTTTGAATTAAAATATTTCATGCGGATGTACATGAATCCAATTGTTTTTACTTAACTTATAAATATTTAATTTATTGCCCTTCACCCATTCTGCAAGGATAATATGTTGAGCATGATAATATTTTCCTACTTGATTTAATCTTTTTTTATCTAAATCTGTTGGTTTTAGCGCATTGCCACCTTTTGTTTGAATTAATACTATTTCAAATAAATCACCTCTTTTAAAAATCTTATTATTCATAGTGTGATTTTTTCTAATAGCAAGTATGTCTATAATACCTGCTGATTCTGAACCTGTTGGACCACCAAATTCTATGAGTTGCCACTTTGCCCCTTTATTATGCGAATAAGTAATCAACCATTTTGTCATTATTCTTGCCCATTTTGCTGTTTTTTGGGCTTTTTTACCAGGTGACAATATTTTAGATTTTATTAATCTTGTATCTATTTTCATTTTATTTATTTTTCTCTGGCAACATTTAATCAGCGAACTTCCTTACCGCTGAAAATTACCTTTATTTATTCTGTAATATTATCTAATTATTTTTAATAAGTCAAGAAATTTCAAATAAAATTTTAAAAATATATTGACATATAGTTCGTAAAACGTGTATAGTAATACAAAATAAGAAGTTCGTTTATTGTTGGAGTTACTAAAAAGAGGTTATTTATAGCTTCTGGAGATACACAATGGCTTAAGTCGGGCTAAGATAGAATTTAAAGATTTAGATAAAAATTGGAAAAAATATAAAAAGAAGAATAATCTTGATACATATGGAAATAAAGTAACTTATAACACAGGCAATCCTGGTATGGGGGTACTGTCAAAATGAAAATATGAATGCAAATACAACATATTTCCATTCAAGCAAGGAATTGGAAAATGAGTCTTTCCCAAAAAATAAATATTCAAATTATTATCTACAAAATGATTTGAAATTGTCTTTAAAGGTTTTATTAGGTTAATTTTATTTAGATTTTCTTATCTTTTTGCTGAGTAGTTACTCTAAACCACTCAAAAGGATTTAATGTAATTGGCACTCCAACATTACCTGCCCAGGCTTTTCTTGTATCAGCATGTGCTTCATATAATTTTGAAAGCTCACCATTACATGCAAGGTCACAGTTTTTACAGTTATACCGTTCCAGATGATCTATCATGCATCCATTTTTAACGTCCCCATTTGATGTTATAATAATCATAAGCCATGGATAACATGTCCATCCTCTGCCTACTTCTTTTAGAAATGTATATGAATTAAAGATTTTATCTCTATATTTTTCCTTTTTCAGTTTCATAATAAGCATAGCAGACTCTTGTTTCTCTTTTGAAGTAAGAATTGTATCCTGAATATTTTTATAGGGATAAACATACGAGAACCACATCCCGTCAAGATACGGCATTAATGTTTCACACATAGGTTCAATATCACCTATATTTTTTGGTGAGAGTGTTGTCAAAGTAATAATATGTTTTTTCTTATATAATTCTTTAATCGTCTGAAAAGATTTATCAAACATTCCTTCCCCGCGTATAGAATCATGTGTTGTTTTTGTCCCTTCCATACTTATCCATATTACATTTGGATTGTATTGCGCAAGAGGACGTGTTCCATTTGAAATCAAAATAACATAAAGTCCTATAAAACGGCAGTAATCAATTATTTCATTCAAGTCTTTGCGTAAAGTTGGTTCTCCTCCTTCAATAACAACTACTGTACAACCTTGCGCCCACACATAATCTGCTTTTCTCTTCCATTCTTCTATTGTAAGTTCTGTATCTCTACTTACCAGCCAGGGGCAGTGAGTACAACGCAGATTACAGCGTTGAGTAAGCTTAAATGAAGCAACAATAGGGGACATGTCTCCTTTATTTTGCCATTTATAAAAACGCCAGAAATAATATACAGGCCAGTTGCGCCAATTGATCATTTTATTCTCCTTATACTTCAGTAATATATCTTCATTAAAAAAAGACCTTTACCCGGAACAGTATCTCCGGCTTTATTTCGATTGCGTGAGTCTATTATTTTTAGAATTTCTTCGGGAGGTATTTTTTTACTGGCCATTTCAAGCAATGTCCCAACTATTACTCTAATCATTTTCTTTAAGAATGATTGGGCTTCAAAATCAAAATAAATAAAATCATTTTTTTCAATTATTTCGATTTTATCTATACTGCGCACTGGCCGGATATCTTCAATCTGATATTGTGTAAATGATGTGAAATCATGTTCACCAATTAAATAATTAGCAGTTTCTCTTAATATTTCTATGGATACATTATATGTAAAAGAATATGAATAAAAACGATGTATAGGTGAATATATCCTGCTTACAACATATCTGTAATATTTCTTTTTTGCATCAAATCTAGCATGAAATGTTTCTTTTGCTTCTTCACAGTCTAATATATTAATATCTTTTGGGAGGTTACAGTTTATTCCGCGCTTTAGATTATATAATTCAATCTGAGAATCTGTCTTGAAGTTTGCAACCTGTCCTAATGCATGAACTCCGCTGTCTGTCCGGCTGGCACCATTTAACCTTATTTTTGTATTTACTACTTTGCTTATTGCTTTTTCAACCACATCCTGAATGGATAGTGCATTATCCTGATACTGCCATCCAGCATAATTTGTTCCATCATATTCTATTTTAAGTTTTATATTACGTATCATTATTTATAAGTTAAAAGCCTATCCTAAGGATTCGTTAATGTATAAATATCTTTATAATTATTGAAACTTGCTAATACTTTTTTAACATATGAATGTGTTTCATCAAGACTAACAATAGAAATAAATTCATCAGTATCGTTTTTGTCGGAACATCTTTTCAGCCAGCGTTTAACATTTGCAGGTCCGCCATTATATGCAGCAAGAGTATGAAATTTATTCCCTTCAAATTTATCTAATAAATAACTAATATACCATATCCCCATTTTAATATTTGTTTCTGGTTCATAAAGTTTTTCAACTGAAAATTTTTTTTGCCCCATATTTTGTGCAATAAATCTGCCTGTAGAAGGAATAATCTGCATTAAACCTATTGCATTAGCATATGAACGTGCTTCTAATTTAAATCTGCTTTCCTCTTTTATAATAGCATAAACAAATAAGGGGTCAACATTATACTCCTGTGCATATTTTTCTACATATTCGGAATAGTAATTTGGATATGAAAATTCTTTTAATGGTTTTGGCAGAAAGGATTCATCTTTTAGATAAGCTCTAGAATCCTGATCAGTAATCAGTCTAATCAAAATTTCTGTACTTTCAATAGCTTTGTGATATTGTTCATTTTCTTTGCTGGATAATATCCTTATATATAATAAATCAATATCTTTATAATCTATTCTGCGCAGTTTATCAATTTCTGTTAATGCTTCATCATATAAACCTAAATTCAATAACTCTTTAATACTATTTAAATAA
>JACRDZ010000072.1 GCA_016212735.1 Candidatus Firestoneibacteriota bacterium
AATATCATGAAAAATAACTATAAGTGGATGTTTATTCCTTTACATTAAGTCTCCTGGATGTTAATAATTATATAGAAATAAATGGAGGATTTATGCGATGTGTTAATTATAGTAATAGATGGAATAAAATGAATAAGCAGGAAATTTTCAGGCTGCAAGGTGAATTGTTACATAGATTTATTAATAATCAGCTTATTCCATATAGTCCTTATTATAATAAATTGTTTAAAGAAAATAAAATTTCTTATCAAAATATTAAAAGTGTTAAAGATCTTCGTAATATTCCATTTACAAGCAAAGCTGATATTGCTCCGACAGAAAGCGATCCGATTAAATATAGATCATTCATTCTTCAGCCAAATAAAGAAAATATCAATCTATATGCGCCTTTATCCGAGAAATTATATATGTTGAAAGAAAAATTATTAAAAGGCGAGGAACATTTAAAAAATGAATTAGGTAAGGAATATAGACCTGTTTCAATGTTTTTTACAACAGGAAGAACAGCGCTACCCACAGCTTTTGTCAGTTCGTTATATGATCTTGAAATACTGAAAATTGTCGGAGAAAGACTTGTTAATATATTAGCGCTTGACCCTGCTTTGGATCGTGGTGTTAATATGTTTCCATTCGCTCCTCATCTGGCTTTCTGGCAGGTTGTATTTTGCGGCTGGTCAGGGGGCATATTACTTCTAAGTACCGGTGGAGGCAAGGTACTTGGAACCAGTGGAAATATTATTGCAATAGAAAAATTGAAACCATCACTTTTAGTTGGTATCCCCGGTTATGTTTATCATATTCTCAGACAGGCTGAAAAAGAAGGGCATAATTTTAGTTTTGTAAAAAAAGTTGCTTTAGGCGGTGAAAAAGTTTCAGAAACATTAAAAAATAACATTAAAAATATTTTAAACAATATGGGCGCACATGATCCTGGTGTAATGTCCGTACTCGGATTTACCGAAGCGCGTAAATGCTGGACTGAATGTTCCGGCAAAACATCAACCGGATTTCATACGTATCCTGATCTTGAAATTTTTGAAATAATTAATCCTGATACAGGCGAAGTTCTTGATGAAGGACAAACAGGAGAGCTTGTTTATACATGTATAGAAGGAAGAGGGAGTTGTGTGATCAGATATCGAACCGGAGATATTATTGAAGGTGGAATAACCTATGCCCCATGCCCTGAATGCGGAAGAAGCGTGCCGAGAATTTCCAGCAATATGTCTCGTGTATCTAATATTAAAGATTTTCAACTTTCAAAAATAAAAGGAACACTGGTAAATTTAAATGTATTTATGCATATTCTAAGTGAAAATTCCTTGATAGATGAATGGCAAATTGTTATTAAAAAGAAAAATGATGATCCGTTTGACCTGGATGAACTGGTAGTTTATCTTGCTGTAAAAAATGGCGCTGACAAAGAAAAATTACGCCATGATTTAAATGAAAAATTTATAGATGAAACAGAAGTACATCCGAATGATATTGTATTTACAACACTTGATGACATGCTGCATCGACTGGGAATGGATACAAAATTAAAAGAAGAAAGAATTCTGGATATTAGACCGAAGAAATGAGGAGAAACATATGAAAGACATAGTAATTGCAGGTGGAATAAGAACGCCGTTTGTTAAAGCTGGAATGAATTTTCGTGATCTTACAGCATATGATATTTGTGCGCTGGTATTAAAAGAACTTGTATATATGACAAAACTTGATACTAAATTAATTGATGAAATAATTGTTGGAAATGTTGCTAATCCGCCGGAAGCTATGAATATAGCAAGAGTAAGTGCCTTACTTGCAGGATTGCCGCAGGAAATTCCGGCATTTACCGTACATCGGAACTGCTCATCAGGAATGCAGGCAATAACAACTGCATATGAAAAAATTCAAGCAGGTGCTGCAGACCTTATTTTAGCCGGTGGAACCGAATCAATGAGTAACATTCCTTTTTATTTTCGTAAAGAATTAAAGGAAAGATTTAGTGAAATAATGAAAGCAAAAAGCGGAATGGATAAAATTAGTGCTGTATTTAAAATCCATCCGAAAAGTTTGTCCCCTATAATTGGAGTTATAGTAGGATTAACAGACCCTGTCAGCGGATTAAATATGGGACAAACAGCAGAGAATTTAGTTAGGGACTTTAAGATTTCACGTGAAGCTCAGGACGAATTCGCATTATGGAGTCATAAAAAGGCAATTGCTGCAATTAAAGCGGGAAAATTTCAAGAAGAGATTCTTCCTGTATATATTCCGCCTCAATACAAAGAAGTAATCGATGCTGATGTCGGACCTCGTGAAGATACAAATATGAATGCTTTAATGAAACTTAAACCAGTCTTTGATAAAATTAATGGGACTGTTACAGTTGGAAATGCATGTTCAGTTACAGATGGAGCATGTATGCTTATTGTTACAACTCGTGAAAAAGCTATCAGCCTTGGGCTTGAGATCATGGGTTCGCTTAAAGCATATTCTTATGCTGGTCTTGATCCGACAAGAATGGGACTTGGACCGGTATTTGCCACGCAGAAATTATTAATAAGAAATAATAATATTAGTTTTAAAGATATTCAGCTAATAGAAATAAATGAAGCTTTTGCTGCTCAAGTATTGGCTGTTGAAGCAGCATTCAAATCATCTGATTTTTGCAAAAAACACTTTGGAATTGATACTCCAATCGGCGAAATTGATAGAAATATATTAAATGTCAATGGAGGTGCAATAGCATTTGGACATCCGGTTGGTGCAACCGGAGCACGATTAGTCTTAACGCTTCTGAAAGAAATGAAAAGACGGAACCTTAATCTGGGACTTGCATCATTATGTATTGGAGGAGGGCAGGGCGCTGCATTAGTTTTTGAAAGAAATTAAAACCAGGAGAAAAATTATGGGGTCCGCATTTAAATTAATAAAAGAATCTGATGGGATTTATTACATTGTTTTTGATATACTTGATAAAAAAGTCAATGTTTTAAATCCGTTGATTTTACTTGAACTTGAACAAATAATAATTGAATTAGCCAATGATAAAAATATGAAAGGATTGATTTTTATCAGCGGGAAAGAAAATAGTTTTATTGCCGGTGCGGATATATCTGTAATCTATAACATAAAAAGTCTATCTGAAGGTATTCAACTGGCTGATCAAGGCAAGAAAATTTTAAGACGATTAGATGAGCTTGAAGTACCAACAGTGGCTGCTATAAATGGAGTTTGTCTTGGCGGCGGATTGGAACTTGCTTTATTTTGTACATATAGAGTAGCCACTGATAATCCTGCTACAAAACTTGGATTACCTGAAGTCACTCTGGGTATTTTACCCGGATTTGGCGGAACAAAGACATTACCGCGCTTAATTGGTGTTACTCAATCACTTGATTTGATTCTTTCTGGAAAAATTATTGATGCTAAAAAAGCGTTTAAAATTGGAATTGTTGATAAAATAGTCCCTCAGAATTTACTTTTTGAATATGCTAAAAATTTTATGAATGAAATATTAACGCAGGAAGGATATGAAAAAATTATAAATGTACGAAGAATTAAAGCTTGCGGTGTGTCATGGCTTGAAAATAACAATATAGGACGATCGATAATTTTCACAGAAGCTCGTAAGAAAATCATACAAAAAACCGGAGGTAATTATCCTGCTCCGTTACGCGCAATAGCAGTAATTCGCAGCGGGATAGGAATATTGGGTGATTCTGCGTTTAATCATGAATCTGAGGCTCTTGGTGAATTGGCAATAACACCTGTTTGTAAAAATTTAATTGATATATATTTCTGGAGTGAAAAAGCAAAAAAATCTTTTGAAAAAGAAAAAGTAAAAAAAATAAATACAGTAGGGGTTTTAGGCGCCGGAGTTATGGGTGGAGGTATAGCACAGCTTTTAAGCAGTAAGAAAATTCAAACTAGAATCAAAGATATTAAGAAGGATGCTATATTACTTGGTCTTAGATCTGCATGGAAAGTTTATGAAGGCTCAATCATACGTAAAAAAATCAAGTTGGATGATGCACAAAAAAGTATGATGTATATTTCTCCCACTCTTAATTATTCCGGGTTTGATAAAGCTGATATGGTAATAGAAGCTGTTGTTGAGGATTTAGAAATTAAAAAGAAAGTTTTTGCAGAACTGGAAGAACACATTAATGAAAAAACTATTATTGCCACCAATACTTCATCTTTATCAATAACAAAAATGAGCAGTGCTTTGAAACATCCTGAAAGATTTATCGGATTTCATTTTTTTAATCCGGTTCATTTAATGCCTCTCGTAGAAATAATTCCAGGTGAGAGAACAAATGATGAGATTGTGCATACAGCAATTAGTTTTGCATTAAGTCTTGGGAAAACGCCGGTAGTAGTTAAAGATAAAGAAGGTTTTTTAGTAAATCGAATCTTAATACCGTATTTGAATGAAGCAGGCAAGCTTCTTGATGATGGAGTCAGCATTGAAACTATTGATCATTGCGCTAAAAAATTCGGATTGCCAATGGGACCATTGGAATTAATGGATGAAATTGGTATTGATGTCGGTCATAAAGTTTCAGCAATTATGGAAAATGCTTTTGGACCAAGAATGAAAGTCGCTGATAGTTTACAAAAAATATTTGAAGATAAACGATTTGGCAAGAAAATCGGTAAAGGATTTTATATTTATAACGGTAAAGAAAAAACACCGGATCAAAATTATGCAAATCATCTCAGAAAAAATAGAATGGTTTTAAATAATTCGGAAGTTTTGAATAGAATGATTTTTATAATGATTAATGAAGCAGTACGAGTTTTAGAAGAAAATATTGTGATTGCTCATGATCAGGTTGACATGGGAATGATTCTCGGCACAGGATTCCCTGCTTTTCGCGGTGGTGTTTTGAAATATGCGGATACAATTGGAATAGATAAAATATATGAAGAACTTAAAAAATTAGAAAGCAAATTCGGACCTCGGTTTGCTCCATGTGAAAAAATTAAAGCTATGGCTCAAGGAAAATTGAAATTTTATTAAGATTTGAATATTTTAAAGATCGCGGTCAGGAGACCGGCTCCTACCATAGAAATAATGTTTACATAGGTAGGAGCGGTCTCCTGACTGCGACCTTTTTTATTCTAATTCTCAAAACCTACCAAATATTAGATTAAGTTAGTTTGTGTGAAATAAATCTTGACAAAAGAAGTGCCCTGCTAAATAATATAAACATTCTCAATACCACTGTCATACATAAAAAATCAATCTTTTAGTTGTTTTAATCATGTGATACAGATCACATGTGATATGTGATCTATATCACATACATTTATATAATAATAGTTTATAATTTAGTTGAAATTTAATGAGGATAAAAATGATAAATAAATATTACTTAAAAAATTTGATGTGTGTTATTTTGCTGCTTTTTTTATCAACGCCAATATTTGCCGCAACAAAACTCACTGGAAATGTAGTATTAATTAAAGGTGATGTTAAAGTAATTCATACAGGATCTACTGATCAATACAAAGTAAAACTTAAAGATAAAATTTTCGAAGGGGATATTATACAAACAGAAATGAATTCATATGTGCAGATTCAATTTCCGCTTGAAAGTATTCGTATACAGGAAAAAAGCAAATTTCAAGTTAAAAAACTTTCAAAAGAAGAAAAAGAAAAAAGTTTTTTATTGATTTTTAAACAAAAAGTAGTTGAACAGAATGAAGGTTTTGAATTGTTTATGGGAAAAGTATATAACAAAATAAAAAAATTAAAACGCGGTGAGAAATCAGAGATAAAAACAACAGCTTCAATATTTGGAGTATATGGTACATCATATGAATTAATAATAGGTGATAAACAAATTGAATTAAATGTATCTGATGGTATAGTAACAGTCAATGATGTGGAAAATCCAAATTCAATTATATCAATAAAAGAAGGGCAGAAATTGATAACTGAAGTAACACCGTTGAAAGAAGGACAGCAATACCAGCCAACACAAATGGATATAGGTGATAAAGAAAAAATAGATAATGAAATTAAAGATATAATGGAGAATGAAGAATCTATATTAAATGAAACTGACCTGGGAGCAAATGATAGAGATCCGATAGATCCTGGTCAAGGGGATTCAAGCGGAAAACCAGATGATGGAAGCGCAAAACCAAACACAGGAACAATAAGATTGAGTTGGTAAAAGATTTAATATTTAAGGAATAGAAACGCTCGATAAATCGAGCAACTACATTGAGATTTTTGTAGTTGCCTGATTTATCAGGCTTAATTTAAGATAGTATAGCAGGAGATATATGAAGATGAAATTAGTTTTAATCACAATTATATTTTTATTTTGTTTTGCTTCTATCCTTTTTGCAGAAATAAAGTTTGTTCCGTCATTGGAAATAGGATTAGGTAATGATAATAATTTAAATTATACTCCGGCAAAAGTTTCTTTGCCTGGTATGGAGAAAGTTAATGATAGTTTTTATATGATAATACCTCAGTTGAAAATTGAAATGCCAATTGAAAATAAAGAAAAAGGGATTATTGGTTTTAATTATCAATATAAATATAATAAATATATAAAAAAGGATAATGGAAATTTTAATGATCAGTATTCAGCATTAAGTTATCAAAAAAAAATTAATGAAAATTTAGATTTTAATTTTCAAATAAATTTTAGCAATTTTTCAGATTCTATAAGCAAAGAAGATAAATATAAAAGTATTGGATTTATACCCGGATTAAAATTTAGCATGGCAAACAATCAATTTATTGATATTACATATTTAAATACAATAATTAATTATTCGGAAAGAAATGCAGAATATGATGCTAATTTAGTGCCTTTAAGTGATTTAAAACAAAAAGATACTAAACAAGGTATAAGCATTCTCTGGTTAGGAAAGTTTTCTGAAATAACTACTAAGATTGGTTATAATAATAATTCCAACAACTCAAATAATAATAATTTTGATTATAAAGAAAATAATATATATTTAAATCTTTGGTATGAATTGGCAGCTTCACAAAGAATAAGTTTTAAACATAAATATATAACACGTCAATATTCAAATACTCAGATTGTATCAGGTATAGATAAAAGAAAAGATTATATAAACACTACTTTAGTCGGATATGAGTACAGTATAACAAAAAATTTTTTATCATTAACAAATTGGAGCTATAGCAATAGTCAATCAAATGATCCAATGGAAGGGTATTATAAAAGCTATTTGTATACCGGAGTAAAGATGAATTGGTAGGAGGCATCTCCTGATGCCGATTATTTATATGTGATATAAATCACACTTATTATGTGAGGTAGATCACAGACAGAATGGAAGCTAAGTGGTAAAATGTAAATATGTATATATTGGGGAGGCTAAATAGTGAGCAAGTTTAAAAAACATAAAAATCTATTTTTTGTATTATTTATTATGTTTTTATTTTCAATTGCATGTAATGATAATAATAAAAAGGACCCGTCTAAAGGATCTGTTGGTATAAAAATAGTCTGGAATAGCAGCAAAGAAGAACAAAAAAGTTATAAATCACAAAGAGCATCACAGATAAATCCAAAAGTGCATCCTGTTGCACCGGATAATGTTTATCTAATAAAAGGCACAGTATATGATGTGAATAATAATTTAGTTAAAAAATTTTCTTTCAATGCTACTCCGGGTACGAGTGGATCGGGTGATATTAAAGAAGTGCCTATTGGTGATAATTATACGATTCATGTTGAGGCTGGGTATGATAGTACCTGGATTATTTATAAAGGTGATTCAACTCCATTTAATGTAATATCAGGTGAAATAACATTGGTCAATGTTGCATTAATCAGTAAAGCTCCAAATGCTGTAATATATGTTAGCCCTGAGACAGGTGATTCCACTACTACTTTTACAATAAGCGCACGTAATTCATATGACAATGAAGAATCGCTTCAGCATTTAAAATTTCGTTTTGATTCAGCAATCGATGGCTTTGATAATGATGTATTTTCAACAACAAAAGTTAAGAATTTTTTATATAAAACAACAGGTACAAAAAATATTAGATTAGAGGTAAAAGATAATAGTAATTTATCAAGCTTTGCATCTACTGCTATTTTTATTGAGGAATATCAAAATAAATCTCCGAATACACCAACAGCAGTTAATCCTATTAATAATGCAGCCAGTGTGTTTATTAATGATCCATTTACATTATATTGGGATTGCTCTGATCCAAATTCGATTGACACATTATCATATGATTTATATTTCGATACAACTGATAATCCTGTTAAAATAACAAATACAAATGAAAAAAGTTTTAATACAACAGGGCTTCTATATAGCAAAACATACTATTGGAAAATTGCTGCACGAGACAATCTAGGTCTGGAAACGATTAGTCCAGTATGGAAATTTACAACTTTATCTAATATGCAAGCTTATGTACCAATTAATCTTAATGCTTATTCTGATAACGCTCAAATTACTTTAATATGGGATAGTGTTATGGGAGTATCATTGTATAATTTATACTATTCAAAAAGTGATACTGTTACAAAAAATGATTCATCAATTCCCAATGTATTCCCTCCATATATTGTTAAGGGACTTACTAATGATGCTAATTATACTTTTGCTGTTTCCAGTATAACTCCAAATGGCGAATCTGATTTAAGCTTTGTTGTGCATGATATTCCACATGCTATTACAATCCCTTCTCCTGTAATTATAACTGATAAAATTATTATTGGGGATAAGAAAGTTACATTAGAATGGTCATCAGTAGGCGATGCTAAATCATATAATTTATATTTTGCCAAAGGAAAAAATGTAACTAAATTTGATTCTTCTATTATTAATGTATCTTCAGGTTATTCAATTACCGGACTTACAAATGATACTGAATATGCTTTTGCAGTAACCGCTGTAGATAAAAATAATGATAAAGAAACTGAATTAAGTGAAAAAGTTCTTGCAACACCAACTGTTTTAATCTATACGCCAATTATTTTAGATAAAATTTCCGGAGATGCGGAAGTCGTAATAACATGGTCATCTGTGTCTGGTGCTAAATCATATAATTTATATTTTGCAATAGGAACAAGTGTTGCTAAATCTGATATGAAAATTAACAGCAATATAACCTCTTGTATCGTACCAAAGCTAATTAATGGGATTCAATATGCTTTTGCTGTTACTGCTGTAAATACAAACGATAAAGAATCGGATTTAAGCGAAATAGTATTAGTTACGCCTATAAGTGAGTAATTTGAATATAAGGAATCAAAAGCGCCAAATGAATTGGGCAACTACAAATACATTATATTGTAGTTGCCTGATTTATCAGGCGTATTTAAAGGAATAAGAAAATGAATAAAAAAAATGTTTTAATAATATTAATAAATTTTTTATTGTTGTTATCTATTGCATGTAATACAAGTGAAAAATCATCGAATAATTCAAATACTTCAAATACTTCACCAACACCGCCTCCTGCTCCAACTATTGTATATGGTTTTGCTGAAAATGAGCGTGTGATTATAAGATGGAATCCGGTTTCCGGTGCTGAATCATATAATTTATATTATACACTGGGCAGTACTGCAAGCAAAGAAAGTATGAAAATAGAAAAAGTAACTTCACCTTATCCAGTAACCGGTTTAATTAATGGTAATCGATATGCTTTTGCCATAACCAGTGTGAATGCGAATGGGGAATCGAGTTTAAGCCCGATTGTTTTGGCAATACCGGTTGCTCCTTATATTTATCCTCCAGCAAAAATTTTTGCAGCTATTAATAATAGGGAAGTGACTTTAACATGGGATACTTCTATTGGAATATTATATAATTTGTATTATGCAATGGATAGTACTGTAACTAAAATTAAATACGATCAAAGAATTGAGAGTATTGCATCACCTTATCCAATAACAGGCTTGATAAATGGTACTCAATATGCTTTTGGCATAACAAGTGTAAAAGAGAATAGAGAGTCTGAAATTAGTTCGATTGTGCTGGCAACACCAGCTGCAACTCATATTAATTCTCCAATTAAAATAACGGCTATATCCGGTAATGAACAAATAACTTTAAAATGGAATGCTGTTACAGGAGCAACATCATATAATTTGTATTATGCAATGGACACAACTGTAACTAAAACTAAATATGATAAAAAAGTTGATAATGTAACATCCGCATATCCGGTAACTGGTTTAATAAATGGCTCAGAATATGCTTTTGGTATAACAAGTGTAAATGCTGATGGAGAATCTGACTTAAGTCCAATTGTAAATGCAATCCCTGTTCAAAGCAATAATCCGCCAAATAAACCGACAAATCCATCTCCTTTTGACAGCGCAATAAATGTATCGATTAACCCAACATTATCATGGACATGTAATGATCCTGATAATGGAGATGCGATATATTATGATGTTTATTTTGATACAACTGACGCATCTATTAAAGTTAGAGAAAATCAAATTATTTCCACTTTTTCAACAACAGGACTAAATTTCAATAAAAAATATTTTTGGAAAATTGTTGCACGTGATAAGAGTAACGTGGAAACTCAGGGAGATGTATGGAAATTTACTACACCAACAGGAACCAGACTAAGTCTTACTAATGCCGGATGGACTAATTATACAAGCGGAGCCAATGTAAATGCTATTGTTGATGAACCTGGTTCTTTATGGATTGGCGGCGGAGGTGGACTTGTATTACTTAATAAAGCAACAGGAAATATGATGCATTATAATAGAACTAATTCTGAACTTCCGGATAATGTTATCAATGCGCTTGCAAAAGATTTAAATGGCGATATATGGGTTGGAACAAGTAATGGTTTAGCAAAGGTTGATAGAGCAACCTCAACTTTATATAGACAGGATAGTTCTTTTGTTAATGGGCAAGATATTTCAAGTATTGCTATTGATGAATATGGTGATAAATGGATAGGAACGAGAAATAATGGAGTAATAGTTTTTAATAGTAATGTAAATACATGGCATGGAATAAATCAATTAGAAAATGAAAATGTTAATGCTATTGCGGTGGATTCAAATGGAAACAAATGGATTGGTATTGATGGAGGTTTGGTAAATATAGATGAGGTTAGCACTACTACGACGTATAACTCAACCAACTTCAAGACACCTGGTAATAGAATTAGTGTTATTGCAATTGATATTGATGGAAGTGTCTGGAGTGGTGGAAATGATGGACTTATCAAATTTGATGGCAGCAATTGGTATGTTTATAACACAGATAATTCACCATTGCCAGGTAATGTTATTCGAAGTATAGCGATAGATAGTTATGGGAATAAATGGGTCGGAACTGATAATAATGGATTTTTTATGTTTGATGGAGAGACATGGACTGATTATAGTCCATCGGATATTGGTATAATATCTAATGATATTCTGTCTTTTACAATCGATAATATAAATGGAAATAAATGGGTTGGATTTAAAGGAGGTCTGGCAAAGTTTGATGGAATAAATTGGGCAACATACAATATTGGTAATTCTGAATTACCTGATAATTTTATTCGATCGATAGCTTTTGATAGCAGCGGCAACAAATGGATTGGAACTGATTTCGGAGGCTTATCTAATTTTGACGGAGCAAATTGGACAAACTATTTAGATGACCTGGATAATTCAGGTGATAGACATATTGATAATATTAAAATTGATAAGAATGGAATCAAGTGGATTGTAACCAGGGATGGTTTAGTGAAATTTGATGGAACGAATTGGATTAGTTACAATGAATATAATTCCGAATTACCCAAAGGGACAATCTATGATATTACAATTGATAATAGTAACAACAAATGGATGCTGGTTAATGATTATGACCTTAAAGAATTTAAATTGGTAAAATTTGATAATACAAATTGGTATATTTATAATATTGCGGATTCAATAATTGATTCCGGTTATCCGGGTAAAATTGCTGTTGATAAACTTAATAATGTATGGATATCGATTTCATTTAAAGAAGATAATGACGGGAATGTTATTTCAGATAATAATGGGAATCTCATTGGTGGAGGTTTGGCAAAGTTTGATGGAGCGAACTGGACGTTTTATAATAAAGATAATTCCGGACTTACCACTAACTGGATTACAAGTATAGCAATTGATAAGGATGATAATCTTTGGTTGGGAAATTTACCACAACCTAAAATATCATATGGAGGACAAGTTACTTATAGCGGTGGAGGTTTAGTAAAATTCAATGGAACCGACTTTACCATTTATGATACGTCAAATTCTTTGCTTCCTGGAAATTTCATAGTATATATTAAGATTGATAATAATGGAAATGTTTGGGGTTGGAGTATAGCTGAAGGATTTGAGGAAGAATCAATATTTAAATTTGACGGTAAAGAATGGACATTATTTGATAATATTGCAAACTCAGGAGTACCAAGTGAATTAGGAACAATATTTGACATTGATAATAATGGCGGACTCTGGTTCGGTACACGCGGTGGTTTGGGTTATCTTAATCCTGTTGATATAACAAACTCCTCACCTAATATATCAGTTTCTCCATTTTTTCATGATTTTGGTAAAGCAGAAATTGGATCTAATTCACAGATACAGACTTTTGTAATAACAAATAATGGTCAAGCTCCTCTTTCAATTGATATGTGTTCATTAACAGGTAAAGATGACGGAGAATTTAAAATAACCAATTCACCGTGGATATCCAAGACTATAGCACCATCTGAGAGCTTCCCTGTTGAAGTAGAATTTTTACCAACATCAATAGGTCCAAAAACAGCAATTTTATCTATTCCTTCTGATGATCCTGATATGCCAATATTAACTGTGAATTTAAAAGGAGAAGCACAGGATAGAACTCCGCTGCTCTGGGCAAAAACTTTTGGTGAATATGGTGATGATGAAGCAAAATCAATTCAGCAAACATCAGATGGCGGATATATAATCGTAGGGAATTCAGATTCTTATGGTGAAGATGAAAGTGATATATGGGTAATAAAATTAAATTCGGATGGTGCAATAGAATGGCAAAAAATTTATAGTTGTATTTGTTATGATGAAGCAAGCTCAATCCAACAAACATCTGATGGAGGATATATAGTAGCAGGAATTACACATGATAATGAAAATGGATATAGAATCTGGATATTAAAATTAGATTCAAACGGTTTAGTAATATGGCAAAATGCTTATGGTGAGACAGGTGATGATTATTCATATTCGATTCAGCAAACAGCAGATGGCGGATATATAGTTGCAGGGGAAACAATTGGAGAAACATCAGATATTTGGATATTAAAATTAGATTCAAATGGTTCTATAACATGGCAAAAAACTTATGATAATAGTTATGATGAGGTAAGTTCCATCCGGCAGACAGCAGATGGAGGATATATAATCGCAGGTAACAGTACAATAGGTTATGGTTTCAGTTACTGGATACTAAAATTAGATTCGTATGGTGCAATAGAATGGCAAAAAGCGTATGGTGAAACTGGTGGTTATGGAGATGCAAATTCAATTCAGCAAACTACAGATAACAACGGAAATGTTGATGGATATATAGTTGCGGGGAATATGAGTGGTTATGGCAGTAGTGATATATGGATACTTAAGTTAAATTTAGATGGAACAATAGCATGGCAAAAATCTTATAGCGGATCTTTTTCTGTGGAAGCATATACAATTGAGCAAACAACAGACAGGGGATATGTAGTTGCAGGAGAAATAACGGGATATAGTAATAGTGATATTTTGATTTTTAAATTAAATTCAGATGGAACAATAGCATGGCAAAAAGCTTATGGTGGAGAATATAATGATACTGCACAATCAATACAGCAAACATCGGATGGAGGATATATAGTTGGTGGTAGTACATATTCTTTTGGTGCGGGGAATAGTGATATCTGGATATTAAAATTAAATACCAACGGAGAAATAGTATTTAATCCATTAAGCGGTGCAAGTGTAAATGATACAAATTTGATTGATACAATTACGGAAGTAACAGATGCGGATACAACGGCAACAGTCAATAATCCAGGAGCAACAAAAGCAGATATAAATGTTTATGTTACAGATACTGAGGCAATAATTAATCAGCAAGCACCATAATAAACTATCTTTTTAGATCAGAAATCATATGCATAATTTGATCTAAATTGTAGTTGCCTGATTCATCGAGCTTATTTAAATGGAGTATTAAAAAATGAATAGGAATAAATTATTAGTAGTATTGCTAGTTTTTTTTATGTTTATTCTGGCTTTTGCATGCGGAGGGTCTAATAGTGGCTCTTCAACATCATCTCCAATCTTATCTTCTCCGGCACCTGATTGTATATTAGCAACAAGCGGAGACAAAGAAATAACCTTAGTATGGAGCGCTGTTGCAGGATCAACATCGTATAATCTATATTATAATATTGGCAATACTGTAACAAAATCCGATTCGACAATAAAAAATATATCTTCACCATATGTTGTGAAAGAGCTTAAAAATAATACTCAATATTCATTTGCACTTACAAGTGTAAATATATCCGGTGAATCAAAATTAAGTTCTATTATTTCAGCAATACCTGTTCCAATGTATCTTTTTCCGCCATTTAGTTTATATGCAACAGAAGAGAATGAACAGGTAACTTTATACTGGGATAAGGTTGCAGGAGCATCATCATATAATTTATATTATGATGTTGGTAATGTTACAAATAAAACCGATTATTCTATTTTAAATGTGGAATCCCCTTTTACTGTTACAGGACTTATAAATAACAATATCTATACTTTTGCAGTAACAAGTATAAATGAAGATACTGAATCTGATTTAAGTTTACCAATTTCAGCAACTCCAAATTCAGTTTTTCTTTTTCAGCCAACAGGCTTAAAAGCTATTAGCGGTAAAGGTTGTATAACTTTAAATTGGAATGCAATAGGTGGAGCAACGTCATATAAAATATATTATTCCGAGGATAGTACTTTAACAAAAATAGATTCAACAATTACAAGTAAATTTTCACCTTACACTATTGAAGGACTTACAAATAACAAAAAATATACTTTTGCTGTATCTTCCGTAAATAAATATAGCGAATCAAAATTAAGTAAAAGTGTAACTGCTGTACCATCATTATTAAATAATCC